>NZ_JADGMM010000018.1:0-62804 GCF_020662275.1 Clostridioides sp. ES-S-0006-03 | reverse complement strand
CTGGAGGTCGTGAGTTCGACTCTCATTATCCACCCCAACTAATATGGTCTATTAGCTCAGTCGGTAGAGCACCTGACTTTTAATCAGGGTGTCCCGCGTTCGAGTCGCGGATAGATCACCAAAAAGGTGGCGACATAGCCAAGTGGTAAGGCAGTGGACTGCAACTCCTTGATCCCCAGTTCGAATCTGGGTGTCGCCTCCAATAAAATGCGCTCATAGCTCAACTGGATAGAGTGTCTGACTACGAATCAGAAGGTTAGGGGTTCGAGTCCCTTTGGGCGCACCATATAAACATCGAGGGATTATAGCTCAGCTGGGAGAGCACCTGCCTTACAAGCAGGGGGTCACAGGTTCGAGCCCTGTTAATCCCACCAGTGCAAACCTCTAGTAATTTTACTAGAGGTTTTATTTTTGATTAAAAAAGATTTATATTTAGGAGGTAAAAAGTTTGTATATAATTATAGGAAATGAAATAGTTGATAGTGAAGAACTTAAAATAATAATAGATAAGAATAGTAAGTTCAAAGTTGAAAAGGATTTGAGTAAAAGCACAAAAAGAGAGGACATAATAGCTTATCAATTAAGTATAAATATGGATTATTTAGATACTATTATAAGTGAGCAAGATGAATATATCACCTTATCTGATGAGGAAAAATTTGATGAATATATGACTTTATCTGATGAACTTGCACTAGGTTTAGAAGAACTTATGCCAAAGTACACAATAATAAATGCTAGAGCATATAAATTAGATGAGGTAGAAGGAGTAGTAAAAATAATACTAGTTATAGCATATGCAGATTTAGGTCATCTAAAACTTTCTGATGTAATAAAACGTTTGTTAAGACAGATAGATTAAGATATGAACTATATTGAGAAAAGTATGTGAAATATTACGTAAAGATGAAAATAATTATGTAAACAGAGAAAAAAATAGTATAAAATAAGGTCAATTGTAAAAATTTTCACACAAGTTTGTCTGAAATCCCATAAAAAACCCCTTAATTTTAGTGAGGTAAATTGAGTTTATACAGTCTAAAAATTATATATATTTATAAATTTATCTTATTAATTAAGGAACTTGCTTAAACATCTTCAAAAATAAAGTATTTTAGTCTATAATCTTTAATATTACACAAACAATAAAGGAGAAGAATAGAGTATGCTTAAAAAGTTTAATAAAATACTAGTAGCTAATAGAGGCGAAATAGCTATAAGAATATTTAGAGCCTGTTCAGAATTGGGGATAAAAAGTGTTGGTATATATAGTAAAGAAGATAAATACGGATTATTTAGAACAAAAGCAGATGAATCATATTTAATAGGGGAAGGCAAAGGTCCAATAGATGCATACTTAGATATGGATGGAATAATAGACTTAGCAAAGAGAAAAAAAGTTGACGCTATACATCCAGGATATGGTTTTCTAGCAGAAAATGCAGAATTTGCTCGTAAATGTGAAGAAAATGGAATTACTTTTATAGGTCCATCATCTAAAGTAATGAATATGATGGGCGATAAGATAAATTCTAAAAAAATTGCAAAAGAAGTTAATGTTCAAACTATACCAGGGGTGGAAAAAGCAATAAGAAGTACTGAAGAAGCAAAAGAAGTTGCAAATAAAATAGGTTATCCTGTTATGATAAAAGCATCTAATGGTGGTGGCGGTAGAGGTATGAGAATCGTACATCATGAAAAAGATTTAGAGCTTGAATATGAAACTGCTTGTAGTGAATCAAGAAAAGCTTTTGGTGAAGATATTATATTCATAGAAAAATATATAGCTGACCCAAAACATATAGAAGTTCAAATATTAGGGGATAACTATGGAAATATAGTTCATTTATACGAAAGAGATTGTTCTGTTCAAAGAAGACATCAAAAGATAATAGAGTATGCACCAGCATTTTCATTAGATGAAAAAGTAAGAAAAGAAATATGTGATGATGCAGTCAAGTTATCAAAATATGTAGGCTATTCTAATGCAGGCACACTAGAATTCTTAGTAGATGCAAATGGTGGTCATTATTTTATAGAAATGAATACAAGAGTACAAGTTGAGCATACTGTAACAGAAATGGTTACAGGAATAGATATAGTTCAAAGTCAAATATTAATAGCTCAAGGATACAGCCTAGATAGTGAAGAAATAAATATAAAATCACAAGATGATGTTGAAATAAGAGGGTATTCTATCCAATGTAGAATAACTACAGAAGACCCTAAAAATAGATTTATGCCAGACACAGGTAAAATTCAAGTTTATAGAACTGGTTCAGGATTTGGTATAAGACTAGATGGTGGAAATGGATTTACAGGAGCGAACATAAGTCCTCACTATGATAGTTTACTGGTTAAGACAATATCTTGGGATAGAACCTTCCAAGGAGCAATAAACAAAACTATAAGATCTATAAAAGAACTTAGAGTTAGAGGTGTTAAGACTAATGTAGGATTCTTAGTTAATGTCTTAAATAATCCTATATTCTCAAATGGTAAATGTAGTACTAAATTTATAGATGAAAATCCAGATTTATTTGAAATAACAGAAAGTAAAGATAGAGGAACAAAATTACTTCAATTTATAGGTGATGTAATTGTAAATGATAACGCTTGTCAAGAAAAACCATTATTTGATGCGTTACATGAACCAAGAATGAATAAAGATGGTTCAAAGGCAGAAGGAAGTAAGATACTTTTTGATAAGTTAGGTAAATCTGCATATATAGAAAAAATAAAAAATGATAAAAGACTATTATTAACAGATACAACAATGAGAGATGCACATCAATCATTATTGGCAACAAGATTAAGAACATATGACTTATTAAAAGCTGCTAAACCAACAGAAAAATATCAAAAAGATTTATTCTCACTTGAAATGTGGGGTGGAGCTACTTATGATGTTGCATATAGATTCTTAAAAGAGTCACCTTGGCGTAGATTACAAAAACTAAGAGAAGAAATACCAAGTATAATGTTCCAAATGTTGCTTAGAGCATCAAATGGAGTTGGATATAAAAACTATCCAGATAATGTAATAGAAGAATTTACAAAAGAGTCTGCTAAACAAGGAATAGATGTATTTAGAATATTTGACTCATTAAACTGGGTTGAAAATATGAAACCATCTATTAATACAGCTCTAGAAACTGGAAAAATAGTTGAAGCAACTATGTGTTATACAGGTGATATATTAGATAAGACTAAAACTAAATATGACTTAGAATATTATATTAAGATGGCAAAAGAGTTAGAAAGTTTAGGAGCAGACATAATAGCAATAAAAGATATGTCAGGACTTCTTAAACCATATTCTGCTTATACATTAGTTAAAGAACTAAAGAAAAATGTAAAAGCACCAATACATTTACACACTCATGATACAAGTGGAAATGGTGTGGCAACTTGTTTGATGGCATCAGAAGCTGGTGTAGATATAATTGATGCTGCATTAGAATCTATGGCAGGACTTACAAGTCAACCATCACTTAATGCAATAGTAGAAGCTCTTAAAAATACAGAAAGAGATACAGGTATAGATTTATTTGGATATGATGAGTTAGGAAAATACTATAAGGATTTAAGAAAAGTCTATAATAAATTTGAAAGTGACTTAACTAACTCTTGTGCAGAAATATACAATTTTGAAATACCAGGAGGTCAATATACAAACTTAAAACCTCAAGCTGATAGTTTAGGATTAGTTAATAGATTTGATGAAGTTAAAGAAAAATATAAAGAAGCTAATGAAGTTGTAGGAGATATAATAAAAGTAACACCATCTTCAAAAGTTGTAGGAGATTTAGCTATCTTTATGACTAAAAATAAATTAGATAAAAATAATATAATAGAAGAAGGTAAGAACTTATCATTCCCAGATTCTGTTGTAGACTACTGTAAAGGTATGATTGGTCAACCAGAAGGTGGAGTACCAAAAGATTTACAAGAAGTAGTTTTAAAAGGTGAAGAAGCTATTACAGTAAGACCTGGTTCACTATTACCAGCAGAAGATTTTGATGAGATAGCAAAATATCTAAATGAAAAATATGATATAAATGCAAATATAAGAAATGTTATAAGTTATGCTTTATATCCAAAAGTTTATGAAGACTATATTAAACATTTACAACATTATAATGATATATCTAAACTTGAAAGTGATGTATTCTTCTATGGATTAAATAAAAATGAAGAATGTGAAGTAGAAATAGAAGAAGGTAAAGTATTAACAATAAGATTAGTTGAAATTGGTGAAGTTAAAGAAGATGGATTTAGAACTATAGGCTTTGAATTAAATGGAATGGTTAGAGAAGTGGAAATAAAAGATAGAAACTTCTCTGGAAAAGTTACTAATGTTGAGAAAGCTGATATGAATGATCCACTTCAAATCGGAGCAAGTATACCAGGAAAAGTTATAAAAATAATGGTTAAAGAAGAAGATGAAGTAAAAGCAAATCAACCATTAATAGTTATAGAAGCAATGAAAATGGAAACTATAATAGTTGCTAAAACTGATGGAGTAATTAAATCAATTAAAGTAAAAGAAGATGATATGGTTGAAGATAAACAACTATTAATGATAATGAAATAATTGAATTGAAACAACTTATAAAACACTCTAAAATATTTTTATTAAATATTTAGAGTGTTTTTATTTGTTTAAATTAAATATTTGTTAAAAAAAAGAGGAAAATTATATCCCTATGTAGAAATAAAGCTAGTAAGGAAAATGTTATCTAAAAATTCTAAAAATAATAAACATTTTCTAGACTATTTCTTAGGAAATAACAGCTAAGAGAAAATACATAAATTTAAAAGGTGGGTGCTTATATGAAGGTTTATGATAGTAATATGTTGAGAAATGTAGCAGTATTAGGACATAGCGGATGTGGTAAAACAAATCTAATCGAAACTATAGCTTACACAGCAAACACTAATAAGATACCTAAATTAACTGACAAGGTAAATATGACTTATAGTATGGGATTAATACCTATAGAATATAATGACTATAAGTTTAACTTATTGGATACACCAGGATATTTTGACTTTAGCGGAGACGTTGTATCATCTCTTAGAGCAAGTGATGCAGCAATAATAGTAATAGATGCAACAGCACCTATTCAAGTTGGTACAGAGAAATCATTAGAACTAACTGAGAGTATTCCTAAGATAATGTTTATAAATAAAATAGATAATGAAAAAGCAAGATATAAAGATGCAATAGCAATGTTAAGAGAAAAATACAATAATAAGATAGTTCCAATGATAAGTCCTATATACAAAGATAAAAACTTTGTCAAGTTACATAATGTATTTGAAAATATAGATGATTTAGAAGGTGAATTTAAAGAACAAGCTATGAGTGTAAAAGAAGCTTTAATGGAACTTATAGCAGAAACAGATGATCAAATATTAGATAAGTATTTTAATGGAGAAGAGTTAACTACAGAAGAAATCCAAAAAGGTATTGTTATAGGTATACAAAGAGGAGATATTATACCTGTAATATGTGGTTCAACTATAAATAATATAGGAACAAAAGAAATTTTAGATACAATATCAAATTATCTAGAACCTATATTTACAGAAGAGAGTAAGCCATTTAAAGGATTAGTATTTAAAACTATGGTTGACCCATTTGTAGGAAAAATGTCATATATAAAAATTACTCAAGGTGCAATTTCTAAAGATAAAGAAGTTTTTAATATAAACAAAAACATAAAAGAAAAAATAGCTAACATATATACATTGAGAAATAGTGAGTTAGTTGAAATAGACAAAGCTAAGGCTGGTGATGTAGTAGTTGTAACTAAAGTTAATTCTCTAAAGACAGGAGATACTATATCTGTAGATAAAGATGCAGAAGCTTTAGATAAGATAGACTTCCCTAAACCACAAATATATTATGCTGTTAATCCTAAGAATAAGGGTGATGAAGAAAAGGTAGCTGCTGTATTAAACAAACTTGTAGAGGAAGACCCTACATTACATTGGTATAGAAATACAGAGACAAAACAAGCTCTTTTAGGAGGACAAGGGGAGCTTCATATAAAAACAATTAAAAATAAAATGAAAGATAAGTTCGGGGTAGATGTTGAATTAAATGACCTTAAAGTTCCTTATAGAGAAACTATAAAGGAAACAGCTGATGTACAAGGTAAGCATAAGAAACAATCAGGTGGCCATGGTCAATATGGAGATGTAAAGATAAGATTTGAAAGATGTGAATCTGATTTTGAATTTACAGAAGAAATATTTGGTGGGTCTGTACCAAAACAATATATACCAGCAGTAGAAAAAGGTTTAAAAGATTCTATGCAAAAAGGAGTATTGGCTGGTTTCCCTGTTACAAATATAAAGGCTACACTTTATGATGGTTCATACCATGATGTAGACTCTTCTGAAATGGCTTTTAAGATGGCAGCAAGTGCAGCATTTAAAAAAGGTATGGAGGAAGCTCATCCCATATTATTAGAGCCTATTATGAAACTTAAGATAACTGTTCCAGAAGAATATATGGGAGATGTTATGGGAGATATAAACAAGAGAAGAGGTAAAATATTTGGTATGGAGCCAGATAATAAAGGAAAACAAATAATATTTGCAGAGGCTCCACAAGCAGAAACATTTAAATATGCAATAGATTTAAGAGCAATGACACAAGGTAGAGGGTATTTTGAAATGGAATTAGAAAGATATGGAGAGGTTCCATCACAATTTGCAGAAAAAATAATTGGACTAGCTACTGCAAAGTAATAAAGAAGATAGAACATTAAATAATTAATATCCATCTATTATGTAAAATAATTTTGTAATTAAAACTAGGTATATACTTATTTTAAAGAAGTGTATATCTAGTTTTTATGTGTTTTTATAAAAAACAAGAAAAAACCAAATTAAAGTAATAAAAAATGTGAAGAATAAAAGATACTTTCTTAAACTGTTTTAATAAAAGAAAGTATCTTTTTATATTATTATTTTTAGAAATGTTTAATAATAATGATATGAAGGTATATTTACAAATACAAGGTATAGATACATTAAAAATCAATTAATAACCAATAATTTTAAGACTTAATTGTTATAAATGTAAGAAGTAGAAGATTATACTTAACAAAAGATGGACACCTCATTTAAATTATTATGAAAAAAATAAATTTACACAATTTAGGGCTTTAAAAATTTAAATAATAGGTGTAAAATAGTAGTCAAAGAAAGTCAAAATAAAAAGGTGTGTGGTGATATAAATGGCAACTATGACAGATATAATTGAAAAATTTATTAAAGATTTGATGGAAGAGGATAATAGTATACAGATTCAAAGAAATGAACTAGCAAACTTGTTTAGTTGTGCACCATCACAAATAAATTATGTTTTAACAACAAGGTTTACCATAGATAAAGGTTATTATATAGAAAGCAAAAAAGGTGGCGGAGGATATGTTCAGATAGAAAAAATACGAAGAAGCAAAGATGGACATATTAGAGAAATACTAAACGAAAGAATAGGAAGCCAAATATCCTATAAGAAAGCAAAAGAGTTGGTGGAAAGTTTGAGAGAATCAGACTTAATTAGTGAAAGAGAATTAAAACTAATATTATATGCAATAGATGATAAATCATTATGTATGCCAGTATATGAATTAAAAGAGAAGGTAAGGTCTAATGTTTTAAAGAATATAATAATAGGAGTATTTAGTATAGAGGAGTGATAATTTATGCTATGTCAAAAATGCAATAAAAATAAAGCATCTGTATATTATAATAAAATAGTCAATGGAGAAAAGACAGAAATGTATCTGTGTAGTGAATGTGCTAAAGAAAATACAGAGATGAATTTTAATTTAGATATGCCTTTTTCAATGATGGATATATTTTCCAACTTAGGATTTCAACCTAAAAAAGAGCTTGAAGAAAAGTTAGTTTGCCAAAAATGTAATATGACATATAGTGAATTTAAGAATAATGGAAGATTTGGATGCAGTGAATGTTACAATGCATTTAGTAGTCAAGTAAATCCAATGCTTCAAAATATACATGGTCATATAGAACATATAGGTAAGGCACCTAAAAAATCTTTTTATAAAATAAGTGTAGAAAATGAGATTAGAGAATTAAAAGAAGATTTGGATAGAGCTATAAAAAATGAAGAGTATGAATTAGCTGCTCAATTTAGAGATAAGATTAAGTATTTAAAAGGCTCTATTGACTAAGATTGGAGTGATATTATGAAAGAGAATATAGTCATGAAATCAAGAGTTAGGCTGGCTAGGAACTTGAGCAATTATCCTTTTCCAAATAGGTTAGATAAAGAGTGTGCTATGGAAATAATAGAAAAGGTAAAAAATGCATTTATGAATTCTAGTTTAGAACATAAAGAAGAGTTTGATTTCTATAAGATTGAAGATTTAGACCAATCTAAAAAGATGCTCATGGTTGAAGAGCATATGATAAGTCCAGACTTAGCAGAAAATGATAAAAGTGCTGTTATAGTAAAAAAAGATAAAACTGTAAGTATAATGATAAATGAAGAAGACCATATAAGAATACAAACTATGTGTGCTGATTTAAATTTAGAAAATGCTTATAACATAGCAAATGAGATAGATGATTTATTAGAATCAAATTTAGAGTATGCATTTAGCACAAAGTTGGGTTATCTAACATCTTGCCCAACTAACACGGGAACTGGAATGAGAGCTTCTGTAATGATGCACTTGCCTGCATTGAGTCAATTAGGCTATATGGATGAACTTTATAAGATTTCATCACAAATAGGTATAGCAATAAGAGGTATATATGGAGAGCGAACAGAAGCATTGGGAAATATATACCAAATATCTAATCAGCTTACGCTTGGAAGAACAGAGTCTAATATTATAGAGAATGTAAGTGGTCTTACAAAGGATGCAATTTCAAAAGAAGTGAAAGCCAGAGAAATCTTACAAAAAAAATTGGGTATAAAATTAGAAGATAAAATATTTAGGTCAATAGGAACACTTGAAAATTCAAGGGTAATGAGTAGTTCAGAGGCAATGAGCCATCTATCAAATATAAAAATGGGAATAGAAATGAACTATATAAAAAAACTAGATTTAAAAGCTATAGAACAACTTATGATAGGTATACAACCAGCACATCAGTCAATAATGTATAAGAGTGATGATGTTGAAAATAGAGATATAAATAGAGCAACATACATTAGAGAAACTTTGGAAAAATTAAGAGGAGGGATAAATTATGAACTTCAATAGATTTACACAAAGAGCTAAAAAAGCAATTGATTTAGCGTTTGAGTCTGCTAAAAACTTAGGGCATAATATTGTTGGAAGCGAGCATATACTTTTAGGGCTTTTAAAAGAAGAAGAAGGAATAGCCGCCAAAGTTCTAAGTAAAGTTGGATTTACAGAGGCTTATTTAGAAGGCAAAATAATTGATATGGAAGGTAAGGGCGAAGGAATTCCAGAAGACATAGTATTAAGCCCAAGAAGTAAACAAATATTGGAACTATCAGGAATGTTTGCAAATAAATTAAAAACAAATTATATAGGAACTGAGCATATATTATTAGCTATTATTCAAGAAGGAGAAGGAATAGCTAATAAAGTTTTGAACTATGCAGGTGTAAATGACAGAACTCTAGCCCAATTAACAATTGATATGATGGGTATGAGTGATAATAATCAATATAAATCAGAAAATAGTTACACGGGCAACCAAAATCAAACAGAGTCCAAGATTCTCGATAAATATGGAAGAAATCTTACACTATATGCAAAACAAAATAAAATAGACCCTGTTATAGGAAGAGAAAAAGAAATACAAAGAGTTATACAAATATTAAGTAGAAGAACTAAAAACAACCCTGTGCTAATAGGAGACCCAGGAGTAGGTAAAACAGCTATAGCTGAAGGTTTAGCAACAAATATAGCATTAGGAAATGTTCCAGAAACACTAAAAAGTAAAACTTTGTATTCTTTAGAGATGGGTTCATTATTAGCTGGTGCTAAGTATAGAGGAGAATTTGAAGAAAGAATTAAAGAAGTTGTAGATGAAGTTGTTAAAAATGGAAATATAATTTTATTTATAGATGAGATGCATACAATAATAGGAGCTGGGTCTACAGGAGAAGGATCTATAGATGCTTCAAATATATTAAAACCTGCATTAGCTAGAGGAGAAATACAAGTTATAGGTGCAACAACAATAGATGAGTATAGAAAGCATGTTGAAAAAGACTCTGCACTAGAAAGAAGATTCCAACCAGTTATGGTGGATGAACCAAGTAAAGAAGATTCAATAAAAATATTAGAAGGATTGAGAGATAAATATGAAGCTCATCACAAAGTTAAAATAACTGATGATGCTATAAAAACAGCTGTAGAATTATCAACTAGATATATATCAGATAGATATCTACCAGATAAAGCTATAGATTTGATTGATGAAGCTGCATCAAAAGTGAGGCTAAAGGAAAATACTCCTCCAGCCGAAATAAAAAAATTAGAATTAGAAATAGAAAATATAGATAAAGAAAAAGAAGAGGCAGTAAGATGCCAAGATTTTGAGAAAGCAGCAAAAATAAGAGATGAACAAGGCATACTTAAAAAACAATTAGAAGATGTTAGAGAAAAATGGAATAAGTCATCTAAACATTCTGATTTAGTTGATGGAGAAGTCATTGCTGAAGTAGTAGGTTTATGGACAGGAATACCTGTTAATAAAATTCTTGAGGAAGAAGCTGATAGACTCTTAAAACTTGAAGAAATCTTACACAATAGAGTTATAGGTCAAGAGCAAGCAGTAAAATCTATTTCCAAGGCAATAAGAAGGTCAAGAGCAGGTCTTAAGGACCCTAATAGACCAATCGGCTCATTCTTATTTTTAGGACCTACAGGAGTAGGGAAAACAGAGTTATCTAAGGCATTAGCAGAAGTGCAATTTGGAGATGAAAATCAAATAATAAGAATTGATATGTCTGAATATATGGAAAAACATGCTGTATCAAGAATGATAGGTTCACCTCCTGGTTATATAGGTCATGATGAAGGAGGTCAATTAACTGAAAAAGTAAGAAGAAACCCATATTCAGTTATTTTATTTGATGAGATAGAGAAAGCTCATCCAGATGTGTTTAATATTCTATTACAAATTCTAGATGATGGTAGATTAACAGATTCAAAAGGAAGAACTGTTGATTTTAAGAATACTATTGTGATAATGACATCAAATGTTGGTGCATCTACAATTGGTAGACAAAAAACTTTAGGGTTTAGTATAGCTAAAGGAGATGAAGAAGAAAAGTCTCAATATGAAAAAATGAAAGAAAACATAATGGGTGAATTAAAGCAAAGATTCAGACCAGAGTTTTTAAATAGAATAGATGATATAATAGTTTTCCATTCATTAAATACAGAGCATATATCTAAAATAGTAATTTTAATGGTAGATAAATTACAAGAAAGACTAAAAGATATGGATATAAAACTAGAAATGAGTGATGAAGCTATAAAATTAATTTCTAAATCTGGATTTGATTTGGAATATGGAGCAAGACCTCTTAAAAGAGCCTTACAAAAAGAACTAGAAGATGAGTTATCTGAAGCGATTTTAAGAGGCGATGTAAAAAAAGGAAGTAATATAATAGCAAAAGTTAAAGATGAAAAAATAGTTTTTGAAACTAAATAATTCAATAGAGTTGCATTTTAAAATCTTATAGATATAAGCTTTAGGGTTTAAAGAAAATTTTAAGGGCAATGAATCTAAAATAATTCATTGCCCTTAATTATTTTTTTTAATCTTTACCTATTATCTTTCACATATGCTAAAATTATAGTATATAATAATAAATTAAGGATGATTAAAATATGGCAAAAATAAAAACTAAATATGTATGTCAATCTTGTGGATATGAAACAGCTAAGTGGCTTGGAAAATGTCCAGAGTGTACAAAATGGAATACATTTGTAGAAGAAGTAGATCAAAAAAGCACAAAAAAAGAGGTCTTTATAATAGATAAATCTTCATCTAAACCAGTTAGTATAACTTCAATAGAGAGTAAAGAAGAAGAAAGGTTTACAACAGATATAAAAGAATTAGATAGAGTGCTTGGTGGAGGGATAGTTAAAGGTTCTCTAGTACTTGTTGGTGGAGACCCTGGTATAGGTAAATCCACACTTTTAATTCAAGTCTCTAGTAATGTAGCTAATTTAGGAAAGACTGTTTTATATATAACTGGAGAAGAATCAGAATCACAGATAAAAATGAGAGCAAAAAGATTAGGTATTAATTCAGAAAATTTATATATATTTGCTGAAAATAATTTGAGTATAATTGAATCTTATTTAGAAAGTGTAAATCCACAATTAATAATTCTAGACTCAATTCAAACTGTCTTTAGTCCAGAAATATCTTCAGCACCAGGCACTGTCAGCCAAATTAAAGAAGGTACTTCAAAATTCATGAAGATTTCTAAAAAAATGGGAATTTCAACATTCATAGTTGGTCATGTAACCAAAGAAGGTTCACTAGCAGGTCCAAAATTATTAGAGCATATGGTTGATACTGTTTTATATTTTGAAGGTGAAAGATATAATACATATAGATTAGTAAGGGCTGTTAAAAATAGATTTGGTTCAACAAATGAGCTTGGAGTATTTGAAATGAGGGATTTGGGATTAGTAGAGCTTGATAACCCGTCTAAGATTTTGATATCTGAAAAACCAAAAGATGTAGCAGGTTCAGTCATAATATCCACTGTAGAAGGTACAAGACCAATGCTACTTGAATTACAAGCATTAGTTTCACCAACAAGTTTTGGTATAGCAAGAAGAACATCTACAGGAGTAGATTATAATAGAGTTGGTATGTTATTAGCAGTCTTAGAAAAACGTGTTGGTCTGCAAATACAAAACCAAGATGTATATATAAATATAGTTGGAGGTATAAAGATAAATGAACCTTCGATTGACTTAGGAATAGCTATTTCTGTAGCATCTAGCTTTAGAAATATACCTATAGATGAAGATATAGCTGTTACAGGAGAGGTAGGACTTACAGGAGAAGTTAGATCAGTAAGTTTTATAGAAAAAAGAATTGCTGAGTGCAAAAAACTTGGCTTTAAAAAGATAGTAGTTCCTAGAAGTAATTATGATGTTGTAAAAGATACTAAAGGTATAGAAATATGGCCAGTAGACAACTTAAGACAAGCTATAAATATAGTACTTGGGAGGAATCAATAAATATGGAGAATTTTTTGGATAACAAAAATATGCTATATGCATTAAAAATGATATCTCCTGGAACCCCTCTTAGATTAGGCCTAAACAATGTGCTAAGAGCTAAGACTGGCGGTTTAATTGTAATTGCAACAAATGAAGATGTAATGAAAATAGTAGATGGAGGATTTGCTATAAATGCAGAGTATTCACCATCATATCTATATGAATTAGCCAAAATGGATGGAGCGATAGTTTTAAGTGGTGATGTAAAGAAAATATTATTTGCTAATGCACAACTTATACCAGATTACTTTATAGAAACATCAGAAACTGGAACTAGACATAGAACGGCAGAAAGAGTAGCAAAACAAACTGGTGCTATAGTCATAGGAATTTCACAAAGAAGAAATGTTATAACAGTTTATAGAGGAAATGAGAAGTATGTGGTCGAAGATATATCTAAGATATTTACTAAGGCAAATCAAGCAATACAAACTTTAGAAAAATATAAAACAGTATTAGACCAAGCTATAACTAATTTAAATGCTTTAGAGTTTAATGATTTGGTAACTATTTATGATGTAGCGTTAGTCATGCAGAAAATGGAAATGGTAATGAGAGTTACAAGTATAATTGAAAAATATGTGATAGAATTGGGAGATGAAGGAACTTTAGTAAGCATGCAATTAGAGGAATTAATGGGTACAACTAGAATAGATCAGAAATTAATATTCAAAGATTATAACAAAGAAAATACTGAAATAAAAGAACTTATGAAAAAAGTTAAAAATTTAAATTCAGAAGAACTAATAGAATTATTTAATATGGCAAAACTATTAGGGTATAGTGGATTTTCAGAAAGTATGGATATGCCTATAAAAACAAGAGGCTATAGAATTCTTAGCAAAATACATAGACTACCAACAGCAATAATAGAAAACTTAGTAAATTATTTTGAAAACTTTCAAGAAATATTGGATGCGTCTATTGAAGAGTTAGATGAAGTTGAAGGAATAGGTGAAATAAGAGCAACATATATAAAAAATGGACTTATAAAAATGAAACAATTAGTATTATTAGATAGACACATATAATGAATTTTAAGTGAATTTTACTACTTTTTTCTTGAATATAATATACACTTTGGTCTATAATAGATAAGTATAACTAGGGGGTGAAGCATTGATAAGGAAAGTAACAAGGATATTGTTTATTTTACTTGGATTTACGATAGGTATAACGACCTATTTAACATTGATGAGAGATTTTGAAATATTAACATTTGGAAAAGAAACTTATGGTTATATAGCAGCTGTAGTAGCAGGTATAGTAATAGCTATTTTAGGATATCTTATAGAGCCATGGGTTGTGAATAGAACAAAAGAAATTGCTAAAGTTGTGGATAAAGAACTATCAAAATATCCTCAAACAGATATATTATTAGGGTCTATGGGTCTTATAGTAGGATTTGTAATTGCATATTTATTAAGTGGTCTAGTAAATAGAATACCAATAGTAGGTGGAATATTATCATTACTATTATATTTATTCCTAGGATATCTTGGAATGAAAGTTGCGCTTAAAAGTAAAAATGATTTATTTAATATTGGAAAATTAGGAAGATTGGCAAATCCTATTAAAGATAAGGATAAGGATAAAGATAATAAAAAAGAAGTAAAGGCGATACCTCCAAAAGTATTAGATACAAGTGTAATAATTGATGGAAGGATAGCTGATATTTGTAAAACAGGATTTATAGAAGGAAAACTTATTATTCCTGCTTTTGTTTTGGAAGAATTAAGACATATTGCAGATTCTTCAGATGATTTGAAAAGAGTAAGAGGTAGAAGAGGTCTGGATATATTAAATATAATTCAGAAAGAATTAAATATAGAGGTTGAAATAAGTGAAAGGGACTTTGATGATATAGCAGAAGTTGATAGTAAATTATTAAAGCTTGCCCAAGTATTAAATGGAAAAGTTGTTACTAATGATTATAACTTAAATAAGGTTGCTCAATTTCAAGGTGTTGAAGTATTAAATATAAATGAGTTGGCTAATGCTATAAAACCAGTTGCAATACCAGGTGAAGATATGGTTGTCCAAGTGGTTAAAGAAGGAAAAGAAGCTCAACAGGGTGTTGCATATCTAGATGATGGAACTATGATAGTTGTTGATGGAGGAAGAAAACATATGAATGAGACTATAAAAGTTTTAGTAACTTCTGTTCTTCAAACTCCTGCTGGTAGAATGATATTTGCAAAACCTAAAAATTGATATATTCAAATAAACCTAAAATTTGGGCTGTTTATTATAAATAGATGGTCCAAATTTATTTGTTTATAACGACAATGTTTAATGTATTCTTAAGTGTGAGGATTTAAATCAGAAAGCAGGGAGAATTTATGAGAAAAAAGATTATATCTTTCTTAGCAACATTTATCATAATATTAACATCGATGAGCCAGTATAGCTTTGCAGATGATATACCAACGCATGGAAAAGTAATATTTATAGATATGAATAGAACTAGTATGAACAATATGTTAAGAATAAAATCATTGAGAGAAGAGCTAGAAGATAGAGGATATATTGGCTTGATGAACATAAGAGGCGATAAAGGTAGTGATGATAGAAGGTCATATGCCAGTATGGGTGCTGGTGGAAGAGCCAATGTAGCTAATGAAGAAGATATTAATTTTGAAAGATCAAGCAAAGATAGAAATATAGTTTTTGAATCAGCTACAGGTAAGAAAGCAAAAGGTATAAATGATTTGACTATAAATATGTCAATAAATGAGAATCTAAACTTTGGAGAATATGGTTCTACATTAGGTTCATTAGGTCAAAGTTTATCTGAAAATAAATTAAAAACATCTGTATTAGGAAATGCAGATATAGTTGAAAATGGTAAACTTGTAAAAAATAGAAACTTATGCCTAACAGCTATGGATGAGTATGGTAGAATTTCTTACGGAAATGTAGATAATATCAATAAAAAAGATTTATCTATGCCTTATGGAATATCAACTGATTACACTAAGCTTGTTGCTGAAACTAAAGAAGCTTATAAAAATAGTGATGTAGTTTTTGTAGAACTTGGAGATACATATAGGTTAGATTTATATAAATCTAACTTGAATGAAAAAACATATAAAAACATGAAAGACAAGATAGAAAAAAACATAGATGAATATTTAAAAAATATATTTTCTATGGTTGGAGAAAATGATACTGTTTACATAGCTAGTGCATTTCCAAGTGATTTAGATTATAAAAATAAAAGAAGGCTTTCTCCAATAATAAAATTAAATGGCAATGGAAAAGGGATGTTATCATCTTCAACTACTAGAAGAGAAGGTATTGTTACTAATCTAGATGTTGGAGCTGAGATATTAAATAACTTTGATATAAAAAATCAAAATATGGTTGGAAAGAAGTATGAACTTATTAACAGAGATGATAATAAAGAGTATCTGATGGATGAATACCAAAAGATAGTATCTGTTTCAAGCATAAGGTCTACAATACTTAATGGATTTGTAAGTATAGTATTTTTGTCATGGATAGTTGCTATGATTCTAATTCTATTTAGAAAGCATATATCGAAAAATCACAAAGAAACAATATTTTTTATATTAAAAGAATTTCTAAAAATAGGAATAGTAATGCCATTATCATTTATGATAACTCCAATAATGAATTTTAAAACACCAGTAGCAATATCTTTAGGAATAATTATAATAACACTTACTATATACTTAATAAGCAAAGTTCTGATAAAGAATGATTTAAAAAATATGTTATTCTTTACAGGTTTAACTATATTGATTATGGTTATTGATTCTGCATTTGGTTCATATTTAATGAAAAGTAATGTAATGAGTTATGATTGTATAATTGGGGCTAGATACTATGGAGTAGGAAATGAATATCAAGGAGTGGCAATAGGTAGTGCAATATTTACATTTACGATTTTGCTTACATATAAAAAGATACCAAAGTGGTCTGTAATAGTATTTTCTTTAGTTATCTTAATTACGAGTGCATCTCCAGCTATGGGTGCAAATGTTGGAACTGCTATTTCTGAATGTGTTGCATTTTTACTATTTATACTATTGATATATAATGTAAAAATAGACTTTAAAAAAGTTGTATTATTAGGTGTAGCAGTATTGCTTGTTTTAGGCGCCTTTGTAGCTATAGATATGATTTCAGGAAGTAACTCACATTTAGGTATGTTTGTAAAAGAAGTTTACTTTAATGGACCAGGAGAAATAATACAAACATTTGGCAGAAAGATAGAGATGAACTTGAAGCTAGCTCAAACCAGTGCATGGGTAAATATACTACTAACTGGAATCGGAGTAATTTTAGTTCTTATGATTAATCAGATTAGATACTTTAAACAATTAATTGATGAATACCCAGTCGTATTTAAAGGATTTATAGCGTCAATAGCAGGATGCTTTGTAACTCTTTTAGTAAATGATTCTGGAATTGTGTCATCAGCTACAGCTTTTATTTATGTAATTGTAGCTATGATTATATTAAGTATAAATCTGATAGTATTAAAAGAATAAGTTACATATAGTCTCTATATAAATATTGATGATATGTTAATTTGAATTTATTTTGACGAAATAACTTTAAAGAAAAAATTTTACAAAAATTAATTATTACACAAAAATCCCAAGTTTATTTTAACTTGGGATTTTTATATAATAATTTAAACTTTATCTTGTTTTAATGTAATTTGAAATGATGTACCTTTTCTCCGTGTTTATTCCAACACCATTGTCAGTAGTATTAATGTAAATGTTCTAAATCTGTATGAAATCCAAATATCTGCTTTTCAGATTTTGGATTATTGGCAACATTGGCAATAAGGTTTTGAAGAAAGGCAATCATTTCAAATTGTGTATGTTTAAGCTGTATTTTTCCAGAAAAATCTATAAAAAATGTCAGACTTAAATTGTCTATTAACTTTTCATTATATACTCACTTTTTATATATATTATCTAAAAATATTATACTTTCTTCTTCACTAAAGCGGTAGTTTTTATTAAGCATTAGATATGAATATCCTGTGATATATGATAATAGTGTTTTCAAATCCTGTGATATATCAGCAAGTCAATGAGTTTTTGAAACTTCAAGTTATTCTCGTTCAATCTCAGTTTCTTAAAGTTTATTGCTTAATGCCTTTATATTTATAATAATTTCTTTATACATAAAATAGTACAATTTTAGTTTACCATCTTTAGTAAAATCTTTTTTGGCGATTGTATAATTTCCTTTAGACAAAATACTTATTGAGCAAATTATCAGGTAAAGCAGTCAAACAAGAAATAAAAAAAGTATTCCTTAACTTAATGTAACAACTTATTTTTAATTATACAAAAAAAACAGTTGACTTTTTATACGAACCCCTTCTATAATGTTATTGAAATTAAGTAAAATCATTGAACAAATGTAAAAATAATTGAAAAATCTTGATTTTGGAGGAAGGAAAATGAAAAAAATTGGAGACTTAAGGTTAATGATGAAGTGTTGTTCACTTTATTATGAAGATAATTTGAATCAACAAGAAATAGCGAATCAATTGGGAATATCAAGACCAACAATATCAAGAATATTAAAAGAAGCTTTTGAGCAAGGAATAGTAAAAATACAAATAGTTGATGTTTTAAAAAATGACTATCAAAAAATAGAAAGAAGTTTAGAAAGAAAATATAAATTGAAAGAAGTAATAGTGGTAGATGATAAACAAGACTCATTAACACAAAAACAAGAATTAGCAAGAGCTGTGTCTGAATATCTTACCAGAGTAGTAAAAGAAAATGATATAATTGGGGTTTCCATAGGAACAACTCTAAAAGAAATTCCTAGATATGTAGAAAAAAGCAACTGTAAAAATGTTACGTTCATACCTTTACTAGGAGGAATTGGAGATAATGAAATAGATATACACGCAAATCAAATAGCTGTAAGTTTAGCAAGAGCTTTTGGAGGAGATTTTAAGTTATTACATGCTCCTGCTGTGATGTCTGATTTATCTACAAAAGAAAAGCTTTGTAAGGATGAAAAAATTAAAGAAGTACTAGACTTAATAGATAAAACAACTATTGCAATTGTAGGTATAGGAAATCCTATGAGTTTAAACTCAACAATAATGGCTTCTGGATATATGCATGAAGAAGATATAGATGATTTAAAAAAGTATAACTCAATAGGCGCAATTTGTTTGCAAGCTTTTGATAAGGAAGGAAAAACTTCTATACTTGAATTTAATCAAAGGGTACTAGGGGTAAAACTAAATGATTTAAAAAAGATAAAAAGAACAATAGGTGTTGCTTCAGGAGATGAAAAGATAGAAGCAATAAAAGCATCATTAAAAGCCAAATTTATAAATAGCTTAGCAATTAATCACAGTTTAGCACTTGAATTATTAGAAGATTGTGACTAATAGAAATATAGATAAAAATTAATAGGAGGGAATTGATATGACATTATCAAAAGAAACATTACTTGAAATGTATAAGAGAATGAATCAAGCTAGAAAGTTTGAAGAGAAAGTTAGTTGGTTTTTTGCAAGAGGTATGGTACATGGAACAACTCATTTATCAGTAGGTCAAGAAGCTTCAAGTGTAGCCGCAGTAATGGCATTAGAAAAAGGAGATTTGGTTTCATTAACTCATAGAGGTCATAGCCAATTTATAGGAATGGGAATAGATTTAAATAAAATGATGGCTGAGCTTATGGGAAAAGAAACTGGATTTTGTAAAGGAAAAGGAGGCTCAATGCATATAGCAGATATTGAGTCAGGTAACTTAGGAGCAAATGGAGTCGTAGGTGGAGGTCTTACTATAGCTCCTGGCGCTGCACTTACACAACAATATAAAAAGACAGGAAAAATAGTTTTATGTAGTTTTGGTGATGGTGCATCAAATGAAGGTACATTTCATGAAGGAATAAACTTGTCATCAATATGGAAATTACCAATAATATTTTATTGTGAAAACAACCTATATGGCATGTCAACAAGTATAAAACGTCACATGAATATAGATAGTGTTGCAACAAGAGCAGCATCTTATGGTATAGAAGGAATATCAATAGATGGATATAATCCAATAGAAGTATATGAAACAGTACAAAAAGCTGCTGAAAAATGTAGAAGAGGGGAAGGGCCTGTATTAATTGAAAGTAGGACTTATAGATGGCTAGGTCATTCAAAATCAGATGCAAATGTATATAGAACGAAAGAAGAGATAGAATCGTGGAAGGCAAAAGACCCTATAAAATTTTTAAGAAATTATCTTATAGAAAATAATATGGCAAATGAAAATGAATTAGATATAATTGAAGATTTTGCTAAAAAATCAATAGAAGATGCAGTAGAATTTGCTCAAAATAGCCCAAATCCAAAAATAGAATCTTTATTAGATGATGTATATGCAGACTAAAAATAGTAAAGGAGGAAAATAAAAATGAGTACAAGAGAATTAACATATGCACAAGCAATAAAAGAAGCAATGTCAGAAGAAATGAGAAGAGATGAAAATGTAATATTTATGGGAGAAGATATAGGGATATATGGAGGAGCATTTGGCGTATCAGTGGGAATGATAGATGAATTTGGCCCAGAAAGAGTAAGAGATACTCCTATATCAGAGGCAGCTATAGCAGGTGCAGCAGCAGGTGCAGCGGCAACTGGGTTAAGACCGATTATGGAAGTAATGTTTATGGATTTTGTTACAATATCTATGGACGCGATTGTAAATCAAGCAGCAAAAATGAGATATATGTTTGGTGGGAAGGCTCAGGTTCCAATGGTTGTTAGATGTCCTGGAGGTTCTGGAACTGGTTCAGCAGAACAACATTCACAAAGTTTGGAAGCATGGTTTTGTCATGTACCAGGAGTAAAAGTGGTTGCACCTTCAACACCAGCAGATGCTAAGGGATTATTAAAAGCAGCTATAAGAGACAATAATCCAGTAATATTTGTTGAAAATAAATTGTTATATAGAAAAAAAGGAATTGTCCCAGAGGGAGATTATGTAATTGATATTGGAAAGGCAGATATTAAAAAAGAAGGTTCTGATGTTACAGTAATCACTTATGGAAGGATGTTACAAAGTGTTGAAGAAGCTGCAGAAAACCTATCAAAAGAAAATATAGATGTAGAAATTATAGATTTAAGAACTTTATATCCATTAGATAAAGATACAATCATAAAGAGTGTATGTAAAACTGGTAGAGTTTTAATTTGCCATGAAGCAGCTAAGACTGGTGGTCTAGGTGGAGAAATATCAGCATTAATAACAGAAAGTGAATCATTTGATTATTTAGATGCACCAGTAAAAAGAATATGTGGAAAAGATGTGCCAATACCATATAATCCAGAGCTAGAAAAAGCAGTAGTCCCAAGAATTGATGAAATAGAAGATGCAATAAAATCTTTAATTGTTAGATAAGGGGGGATAGAAATGGTGGCAAATAAAGTAAAAGCCACACCAGCAGCCAAAAACCAAGCAAGAAAAGACAATATAGAGTTAGATAGGCTGGTTGGAAGTGGAGAAAATGGAAGAATACATCTAGTGGATGTGTTAAACTATCTAGAAAATAATAAGGTAAAAGCAACTCCTTTAGCAAAAAGGATAGCAGAGGATTTAAATATAGATTTAGAAAATGTTGTAGGTACTGGATACAATAGAAAAATAAAAAAATCAGATATAGAAAAGGCACATACACAAGAGACTATCGTATCAGCTGATGTATCTAAATCTAACGAAACAAAAGAAATAAAATCAAAACATGAGAATTTAAGTACGTTTAATACAGTAGAAGGAGAGTTCGAAAAGCCAAATCCAATGAGAGCAACTGTAGCAAAACGAATGTCAGAAAGCTACTTCAGTGCTCCTGTATTTACATTCAATATAGAGGTAGATGCTACAGAACTTAAAGAGCTTAGAGCAAAATTAATAGATACAGTAAAAGAATCAACTGGAGTAAAATTAACAATGACAGATTTAATAGTAATGGCTGTATCTAGAGTACTTCCAAAGCATCAAGCATTAAATTCAGCATGGACAGATAATGGAATATTTAGATATAAAGATATAAATATAGCTATTGCTGTTGGACTAGATGAAGGTTTATATGTCCCAGTAGTAAAAAATGTAAATGAAAAACCGCTAAAAGAAATAGCCAAAGAAAGCAAAGAACTTGCTGAAAAAGTAAAAACAGGAAAGCTTCTACCAGCAGACCAAGAAGGTAATACATTTACTATAAGCAATGTTGGAATGTATGGTATAACGACATTTACACCTATAATAAATATGCCTTCAAGTGCGATACTTGGGGTAGGAGCAACTCAAGATAAGTTTGTGCCAGTAAATGGAGAGGCTAAAATAAAACCTATAATGAATTTATCATTAACATCAGACCATAGAATAATAGATGGTACAGTAGCAGCAAAATTCTTAAAAGATTTAAAAGAATTATTAGAAAATCCATTAGCAATGCTTATATAGGTTTTGATATTTTACTCTTTATGTAAATAGATTGAATAGACCACATAAAAAGATGTATTTAATTTTACTAGATTTAAAATTATTGTATGTAAAAGATATCTGTATGAATATAAGATGATTAACTAAAATATATAAAAAATAAATAGGAGGATAGCCTATGTCAGTAGAAGTCATAATGCCAAAAGCTGGAGTAGCTATGGAAGAAGGTACTATAGTATCTTGGCTAAAACAAGAAGGCGAAGAAGTAAAAATTGGAGAACCTATACTAGAGATAACAACAGATAAAGTCAACATGGAAATAGAATCAGAAGGAGAAGGTATACTTGCTGCAATTATACATAAAGAAGAAGGAGAAGTATTACCAGTATTTACAGTAATAGGTGTAATAGCAGAAAAGGGAGAAAAGCAAGAAGAAATAAAGGCTAAATACTTATCTGGAAGCGTATCAAAAGAAGATTTAATTGTTGAAACAGAAAAAATAGAAATAAAAGAAGAAAAGACAATTAAAAAAGAGAGTAATCATGATTATGATGTGGTAGTAGTAGGTGGAGGACCTGGAGGGTATTTATCAGCACTAAAATCAGCTATATTAGGAGGCAAAGTTGCATTAGTAGAAGAGGACACATTAGGAGGAACTTGCCTAAATAGAGGTTGCATTCCTACAAAAACTTATGTAAAAACAGTAGAAATATTAGAAGAAATTGAACAATTATCAAAAAGAGGTGTAAAAGTATCTGTTGATAAGGAACAAGATATAAAAAAGGCTATAAAGTATAAAAATAGAGTAGTAAAAAAACTTACAGCTGGTGTTGGTGGGTTGTTAAAAAGCAGAGGTGTAGATGTCTTTAATCTTAAAGCTACTGTTAAAGAAGCCCATAAAGTAATACTATCAGATGGAAAAGTTTTAGATACAGAAAATACAATAATTGCCACTGGTTCTAAGGTGAGAATCTTACCAATAAAAGGAATAGAATCAAAATTAATAATAACTAGTACAGAAGCTTTAGATTTAGACATAGTACCAGAAGAGTTAGTAATAATTGGTGGTGGAGTAATAGGTTGTGAATTTGCAGAGATATTCAACTCAAGAGGTTCTAAAGTAACTATAATAGAAATGGAAGACAGAATAATTCCAAGAATGGACAAAGAATTGAGCCAGTCTTTAAGAGATTCACTTAAGAAAAAGGGAATAACTATATTAACTGAAAAGAAAGTTTCTGAATTTAAAGAAGAAGGAAATAAAATAATAGTATGTATTGAAGGAGAAGAACCAATAAAGGCAGATTTAGGTCTATATGCTATAGGAAGACAAGCTAATCTATCTGGTGTAGAAGACTTAGATATTAAAATAGATAGAGGTTCAATAGTTGTAAATAGTAAAATGGAAACAAGTGTACCAAGTGTATATGCAGTAGGTGATGTTACTGGAGGTATAATGCTAGCTCATGCAGCTTTTAAAATGGGAGAAGTAGCAGCTTCAAATGCTTTAGGTATGGATGAAGAAGCAGATTTAAGTGCATTACCTAGTTGTGTTTATACAGTTCCAGAGGTTGCATCAGTTGGACTTACAGAAGAAGATGCTAAACAAAAATATAATATAAAAATTGGTAAATTTAACTTTGCTGGAAATGGAAGAGCTTTAGCTTCTGGACAAGAGCAAGGATATGTAAAAGTAATATCAGATGCTAAGTATGGGGAAATTTTAGGTGTGCATATGTTTGGATATGGTGTAGCAGAACTTATAAATCATGCAGCATCATTTAAAGCATTAGAAATACCTGCTGATGAAGCTAGTGACTTGATTTTTGGTCACCCATGTACTTCAGAAGCTCTGATGGAAGCTTTAGCAGATGTAAGTGGTGAATGCTTACATTTACCAAAAAAATAAGCTATTAACCTAAGTTTATATAATATATAAAATCTTTAAAAACTCACTTAGCCATACCCCTTTTGTATAAATGTATTTATTTATACAAAAGGGGTTTCTTTTTGGAAAAATATATCATAAGGTTATTTGTAGTTTTTGTTGTACAAAAAAGATAGTAATATAGAATAAGGGTGTCATTTTAGATTTATTACAGAAAAATTTAAGAGAAAAGATTTTTTTGTTTTTTACGAAAGTATTATTTGTGAAAAATAAAAAAAAATTTCTTAATATTTAAATAAAAGAATAGCTTAATTTAAACGTTATAAGTTTATGAAGTAAAAAATGGCACAAAAAAAACACTATGTGGCATGTAAGTTGCTTATATAAATAGTAAGGAGGGACAATTAGAAATGAGGCAAAGAATAAAAAGCTTAATTGAAAATGAAGATAAGAAAAATCCTTTAACAGATGAAGCAATTTCAAGTATGTTAAATATTCGAAGAGAAGATGTTACCTTTTTAAGAAATGAATTAAAAATAGAAGATTCTAGACAAAGAAGAAAAGTTGTTTTGATTAAAGCTATAAAAGATATTGTAAAAGAAGAAAAAAATATAAATAAAAATGATATAACAAGAAGATTAAATAGTATTGGATTTACTGTATCAAGATTTACAGTTATACAGTATTTAAAAGAAATCCAAGATTCTGGTGATTTAAAACATGATAAAGAAAATGATGATAAAAAAGAGGAACTAAATGCTAAAGAAGAAAAAATAGATGTGGCCTTTGATAAATTAATAGGAAGTACTGGAAGTTTAAGTACAATCGTCAAATTAGCTAAGGCAGCTATACTTTATCCTCCCCATGGGTTGCATACTATTATTATGGGTCCAACTGGTGTTGGAAAAAGCGAGTTAGCAGAGTGCATGTATAACTTTGCAGTAGAATCATCTAGATTTCCTAAAAATGCACCATTTATAGTTTTCAATGCAGCAGACTACTCAGAAAACCCACAACTTTTGTTATCTCAATTATTTGGTCATGTTAAGGGTGCTTTTACAGGAGCTGATGAAACTAAAGAAGGATTAGTATCAAAAGCAGATGGGGGTATATTGTTTATAGATGAAATACATAGATTGCCTTATGAAGGTCAAGAAATACTCTTTCAATTGATTGATAAAGGAATGGTTAGAAAATTAGGAGAAACAAAGCTTACAAATAAAATAAATGTAATGATTATTTCTGCAACTTCTGAGCCAATAGATTCTCATTTACTTAATACCTTTAAAAGACGTATACCTGTGACAATTGAAATCCCAGAATTAGTTGCAAGACCATTAAACGAAAGATTTGACATTATAAACAATTTTTTCTTGATAGAAGCCCAACGAATGGGAGCAAACATACACATAAAATCAGATGTCTTAAAAGCTCTTATGCTTTACGATTGTATAGGAAATGTAGGTCAGCTTAGAAGTGATATTCAAGTAGCTTGTGCTAGAGGACTATTAAATCAACTTACAAATAAACAAAAAGAAGTAACTATAAATATATCAGATGTACCTGGGTATGTGAAACAAGGTCTAATAAGGATAAGAAATTGTAGAGGAAAGATAGAAAATTATGTAGATGGAGATTTAATTATAGATTCAGACCTTCAAGTTGAGATAGAAAAGAAAAATGAAGATATATATACTTTCCCAGATGAAATATACAAGCTTACTGAAAGGAGACACATTGATTTATTAGAACAAGGTTTAGACTTTGATGTTATTAACAGGATTGTTGGAGGAGAATTAGAAAGCTGTATTCAGAAGTACATAAAACAAGTTAAGAAAGTTTCTATCACTGAGAATTTACCTGATATAAGTCCGATTGTTGGAAAATACATTGTAGAGTTAACTTGTGAAGTAATCAAAATAGCATCACAGTATCTTAATTCATTAGAACCAAATCTACACTTATGTCTAGCAATTCATTTAAAAGCAGCTTTTGAAAGATTAAAAGAAGGAAAAGTAATATCAAATGCTCATTTAAAAGAGATAATAGGAAACTATCCATTAGAGTATTCTGTAGCAGAAAAGGTAGCACAACATTTAAAGGAAAGATACAATATAAATTTGCCAAAAGAAGAAATAGGTATAATAGCAATATATTTTAAAATGAGTAGTAGAGGAGAAATTTCTGAACAAAAAAAGATAGGTGTACTTCTAATGGCTCATGGAAGAGTCGCGTCATCTGTATGTGAGGTTACCAATAAGTTATTAGGTATTAATCATGCAAGGTATTTGGATATGCCATTTGAGAAAAAGCCAGAAGAAATGATTGAAGAAGCTACTACTGTAATAAAAGATATTGATGAAGGAAGAGGAGTAATTATATTAGTTGATATGGGTTCCCTTTCGTACTTTGGAGATATTATCTCTGGAAAAACAGGGATTGATATAAGAACAATATCTAGATTTGATACATTACTCTGTATAGAAGTCATACGAAGAGCAGTTCTACCAGATTTAACAATAGATGAGATAGTTGATGAAGTTAAAAATATAGAGCCATTAGTAAAAGATAAAGTTAGCAAAGAGAACAACTCAAAAGTAGACAATAGAAAGCCTATAATTGTAACATTATGTATTACTGGATTAGGAGGAGCTTGCAAGATAAAGCAAAGTTTAGAGGAAAGCATTAAAGGGATAAATGAAAAGGTTGATATAGAGACTATTGGTATGATTGAATATCCAAGTCTTGATTTAGAGATAAAACAAATAAGTAATGAAAAAAATGTAATCGCAATAGTTGGAACAATTGACCCTCAGATACCAAACATCCCATTTTTTAGCCTAGTAGACATTAATGATAAAACAAAATTAAATCAAATAAATAACTTAATTGATACAAATCAAATTGCTAAAACAAATAAAAAATATGAATTATCTGATTTAATCCAAAAAGAAGACATATTTGTAGATTTAGAAATTAAATCAAAAGAAGAAGTACTTAAATACATGAGCAAAAAACTTAGAGAAAAAGGCTATGTAACAAAAAATTTCTATAAAAAAGTAGTGGAAAGAGATAATTTATTTCCAACTGAGTTGTCAGACGGAATAGCAATACCTCATACAGATGGGATTGATGTAATCAGACCAGCAATAAGCATAGCTATCTTAAAAAATCCTATTGTATGGAGTAAAAACAAAGTAAAAATAATACTTCTACTAGCTGTAGACCAGAAATGTTTTAATCCATTGAATACTCTACTTACATTTATAGAAACAGATGAATTTAAAAAAATTAAAAACATTAAAGATAGAGATTTTATTAGGGAGATGATATTAGATGGAGTCAATGCAAATAATCAGTAGTAATTTAATTTTTAAAGATATTGAGGTATCAAGTAATGAAGATGCTTTGAAGTTTTTAGGACAACGTTTGTTTGACGAACAATATGTAAAAGAAAGTTATATAGAAGCAGTTATAGCAAGAGAGAAAAAATATGCTACAGGACTGCCAACAGGAATCTATGGAGTAGCAATACCGCATACAGATATAGTCCATGTAAATGAACCAGGGATAGCTATTGGCATATTAAATAAACCTGTAAAATTCATAATGATGGGTACAGATGACACTGAAATTGATGTAAAGGTTATATTTATGCTGGCAGTTAAAGAGCCACAAGAGCAATTACAACTATTAGAAAGACTTATGACCATATTCCAAGATGAAAATATGTTAAATAATATTATTGATTTAAGAGAAGAAAGTTTAAGTAATTTATTAAATTCTAAGTTGAATAATTAAACATACAAAAATAGTATTAAAAATATAAAAAGTTATCAAAGATTTCTAATTACAGATATCTTTAAAAATAAAATAATTTTAATGGGGGTGAATAATGTGGCTAAAAAAATATTAGTTGCATGTGGAACAGGAGTATGTACTTCAACAATTGCTATAAACAAGTTAAAGAAGGCATTAGAAGAAGCTGGTAAATTAGATAGGGTTAGTATTACACAATGTAAAGTAGTAGAGGTAGCTTCAAAAGCACCAGATTATGATTTAATAATCTGTACTACACAAATATCTAGTAGTATAAAAACACCTGTAATAAATGGACTGCCTTTTTTAACTGGAGTAGGAATGGATAAATTAATCAAAGAAGTTCTTGAAAAATTAGAATTATAATTTGAATTTTTAAATGAAATAGTCTCTAAAATCTTGCGGTTTTAGAGACTGAAAATTAAATGAAGGAGGAAATTTAGATGGCGATATTAAATTTCATTGTTGGTTTGGGTGCACAAGTAATGATGCCAATAATAATATGTATTTTTGGCTTGATATTAGGTACAAAGCTTGGAAAATCTTTAAGAGCTGGTTTAACAGTAGGAGTTGGATTTATAGGTCTTAATACTATTATAGCTTTGTTAACAGATAACTTAGGTCCAGCTACACAACAAATGGTTAAGAACTTAGGATTAAGCCTATCCATAATAGATGTTGGATGGCCAGCAGCATCAGCTATAGCTTTTGCATCAACAGTGGGTGCTTTAATTATTCCAATAGGACTTGTAGTAAATATAGTTATGTTAATTACTAATACAACTCAAACTGTCGATGTAGATATATGGGATTACTGGCATTTTGCATTTACAGGAGCTTTGGTGGCAGGGGCTACGCAAAGTGTTATGTGGGGAGTATTTGCAGCAGTAGCAAATATGGTAATTGTTTTAGTAATGGCAGACTTAACAGCCCCAGGGATAGAAGAATACTTAGGGATGCCAGGTATATCTCTTCCTCATGGATTTACACAAGCATTTGTTCCAATTGCTATAGTTGTAAATAAAGTATTAGATTTGATTCCAGGGATAAATAAAATTGAAATAAATGCTGATACATTACAAAAAAAATTTGGCCTATTTGGAGAACCTTTAATAATGGGGTCTTTAATAGGGATAATAATTGGTATTGCAGCCAAGTATGACATAAAAGGTATATTGCAGTTAGGGATAACTATGGGAGCTGTTTTAATACTAATTCCCAAAATGGCGGCTTTATTAATGGAAGGTTTGTTGCCAGTATCAGAGGCAGCACAAGAATTTATTGAAAAGAGATTTAAAAATAGAGGTAAAATATACATCGGTTTAGATTCTGCAGTAGGAATAGGACACCCTGTTACATTGTCAGTTGCATTAGTACTAGTGCCTCTAACTATAGTTATAGCAGCTATATTACCAGGTAATAAAGTTTTACCATTTGCAGATTTAGCTGTAATACCATTTGCACTTGTTTTAATCGTTCCAATTACAAAAGGAAATGTATTTAGAACTTTAATAATAGGAATAGTTATTATTACTTCTGGGCTATTAATAGCAACTAATTTAGCACCACTATTTACTCAAATGGCTTTAAATGCAAGCTTTAAAATGCCTGAAGGAGCAACTATGATTTCAAGTATTTGTGATGGAGCAAATCCATTAAGCTGGGTATTTGTAAAAATTATGAATTACAAAGTAATTGGAGGAATAATTTTGGCAGTTATAGCTTTAGGGATGGCTATCTATAATAGAAGTAGAATAATAAAGGAAAATAAAGTATTATCTACACAAGATGAAGCTTAAATGTAATTTTATTAAGGAGTGTATAAATTATGAAAAAATATATATATGATTCTAAAAGATATATAGTTAGTGTAACAATACCAGGGATTTTTATGATTTTAATATTGATTTATGCACTATTTAATAATTATATAAATCCTAGTATTAATATATATAGCTTGATGATAGTTATTTGTACTTATGGAATATTTAATACTTTTGTATCCTCAAGTAATCCTAACATGATTACTATGGACAATAAATATATATATTTTAGTTCATTTAATTCTATACATGAGTATGAAATTAAAGATATAAAAAAAATAAGAATAAGAGAATTTCATGACAAAAAAATGTATCTAAAAATTAATGATGGTAGTTTTATTAAGGGGAGATATTGGATAAAAACAAACATGTTTAATGACAATACAGAACTATATAATTATTTTATTGAATTAGAAGAATGTTTGCATCCAGAATCATTAAAATTTAGAAATAAAAGATTAAAGAGTAATGAACTATAAAAAATGAAAATTTCAAATTAAAATTGGTTTATGTTTAGTATAAAGAGATAAGTTTAAATCTTATAAAGGTTTTTTAGAATTTTCAATCAAAATAGCGGAAATAAAATCTTATTGTGTAAGATATATAACAGGAACATATAGAACTATGTTTCTAATGAATGGGAGGATTTAGCTAATGTTATTAGAAAATTTGAGAAAAGAGGTATTACAAGCGTCTTTAGACCTTCTAAACTATAATTTAGTTACATTGACAGGAGGAAATGTAAGTGGAAGAGATGAAGAAACTGGATATATAGCAATCACACCAAGTGGAATGGATTATAGAAATCTTACACCAAGTGATATTGTTTTAATAGACATAGATGGAAATACTGTAGATGGTAAATGGAAGGCATCAGTAGATTCACCAGACCACTTATATATATATAAACATAGAGATGATATAAATAGTATAATACATACACACTCTACATATTCAAGTTGCTTTGCAATTTTAAATGAGTCTATAGAGTGTGCAAGTACAACTCTTGCAAATGAGGTAGGAGGTTCAGTTCCAGTTGCAAAATTTTCAGCACCAACATCTAATCAGATGGGAAAATGTGTTATTGATGTAATAGGTAATAGGAGAGCATGTCTTTTGGCAAATCATGGAGTGATTGCAGTTGGTCCATCTGTAAAGCATGCACTTACCGCAGCTGTAATGTTAGAAGATGCAGCAAAAGTATATTATTTAGCAAAATCAATTGGGACACCAGTATTATTACCAGATGAAGAAGTTCAAAGAGCTAGAAATGTATTTCTTAATGTGTATGGTCAGGATAAGTAAATTTAATAAAACTCTCAGAATAATAAAAAACACAGATGTTCAGTAATAGTAAGGAGTTGTATTATGTTATAATAGGTTTAATGATTTAGAAAGAATAATTTAAAGTTAAATACTATATAAACTTATTTTAATTTAAAATAAATAGTAAGATAAAATATAAAAGGAGTCTGAATTTTTATGTATTACTTATTAAACAAAAACACCAATCCTTACTTTAATTTAGCTCTAGAAGAGTATCTATTTTTAAATGAGAAATATAATGATGATATCATAATCATATGGAGAAATGAAGAATCTATTTTTATAGGAAAAAATCAAAATCCATATCAGGAGATACATTATGATGTTATTGAAAATGGTGAAATTCCCATTTTAAGAAGAATATCTGGTGGAGGTACTGTGTATCATGACTTAGGAAATATCAATATGTCATTTATACAAAAAAATAGGAATCTTCATGAAATCGATTTTTTAGAACATACTAAATTTATGCAAAGTATGCTTTTATCATTGGGATTAAATGTATCTATAACAGAAAGAAAAGATTTATTTTTAAATGGTAAAAAAATTTCTGGTTCTGCACAATCTATAAAAAGGCAAAATTCTCTTTATCATGGAACTCTTCTTTATGATTCAGATTTAAATAAATTAACTAAGTATTTAAATTCAGATAAATCAACAGAATCAAAGGCAACTAAGTCTGTTTCAAGTAAAGTTACAAATATTAATTTTCTACTCAAAAAAGATATAAACTATTTTTTAGATTATTGTGTTGATTATATAAAAAATAATATAAAAAATATAAAAGAAATTGAATTAGACGATGATGATATCAAAAGTGTATACAATCTGGTAGAAGATAAATATAAAAAAACAGAATGGATATATAATAAAACGCCTAAGTTTCAAATAGTTTTACCAATTGACAATAGAAGGAAAATCAATTTACATGTTAATAAATGGAAAATATCAAAATGTTTTATTTCTTGTATAGATGGTATAGTCAATATGGATAAATTAATAGAAGTAGATTTTGATAAACAAGAAATAAAAAACAATATTTTAGAAAATTATCCGAATTACATAGATTTAATTAATTTAATATTCTAATACAAAACCTCTAGATTGATAAACTTGTTTTATATCAATCTAGAGGTTTAAACATTTTTTATAGATATACAAACTGTTACAAAGTTGTAAAATAAAAAGATGAAGTTATTGAAAAATCAATATAATTTGCAACAGATGCACATATTTTAGGTTAGAAAATGGATATTACCTATTTATACAACTGAAAATTTAATATATAATTAATCAGATGGTTAAAATATAAAAACATTAAAAGTTTTAATAAATGATAGGTAAAAATAAAATACGAGGTGATACCATGTATAGTGTTATAATTGTTGCGGCAGGAAGTGGAAGGAGAATGAACTTAGACGTAAATAAGCAGTTCATAAAATTAAGAGAAAAAGAAATCATAGCGCATACAATTCAAGTTTTTTACGAAAATATAAATATAGATGAAATTGTGGTATGTATAAAAAAAGAAGAGGAAGATTTTTTTAAGGAAAATATAATAAATAAATATAACTTTAAAAATATAAAAATAGCATATGGCGGAAAAGAAAGACAAGACTCAATATATAATGGATTAAAAAAACTAGATAAAAATTGTGATATAGTACTTATTCATGATGGAGCGAGACCTTTTGTAGACCACAGAATAATAAATGAATCTATAAAAATGGCTAAAGAAAAAAAGGCCGTAGTTGTAGGTGTACCAGTAAGTGATACTATAAAAATAGTATCTGATGGTACAGTACAAGAAACTCCAGAAAGAAGACTATTGTGGGCGGCACAAACCCCTCAAACTTTTGAATATAATCTTATAATAAATGCTTACGAACAAGCGTATAAGACTAACTATTATGGAACAGATGACTCAATGCTAGTAGAAAATATAGGGCAAAGTGTTACGATGGTAATGGGTTCTTATGAAAATATAAAAATAACGAGTCCAGAAGATTTAAATATAGCAGAACAAATATTAAACATGGAAAAAAGAGATGAAGTGAATAGTAGAAGGAGAATTATATGAGAATAGGATTGGGATATGATGTACACAAATTGGCAGAAGAAAGAAAACTTATAATTGGTGGAGTAGAGATACCACATGATAAGGGCTTACTAGGTCATTCTGATGCTGATGTATTGATACATGCAATAATGGATTCTATTTTGGGAGCACTAGCTTTAGGCGATATAGGTAAGCATTTCCCAGATACAGATAAAAAATATAAGGGAATAGATAGTATGAAATTACTAGAACATGTATATAATCTAATAACAAGCAAAGGGTATAAAATTGGAAATATAGATAGTACTATAATTGCTCAAAGTCCTAAGATGGCTCCCCACATTGAGAATATGAGAAAAAATATAGCAAAAGTTTTAAATACAGATATTGAAAACATAAATATAAAAGCAACTACAGAAGAAGGTCTTGGTTTTACAGGTGCAAAACAAGGAATAGCTTCACAAAGTATTTGTTTATTATTATTGACAAGTCAGAATAATTAATATATTATTAGTAATAAGTTTAATGGATATCAAATAATAGGCCTATATAGAATATCTATAATATGTGAATTTAAGTAAAATTAATATAAATATAAAATTAGCTATGATAAAGAAATAGTAAAATGATGAAATCTTCACAGAGAGAAAACAGAGGTGAGAGTTTTCAAGAGGAAGTCTTTGAACCTGTCTTTTAGCTTAAAGGTATAAAAATCTTTACGGTAGGAACCGTTACATTCCCTAAAGAGAGCTATTTATATAGCTAACTAGAGTGGTACCGCGGAAATCAAACCTTTCGTCTCTATACTTGTATAGAGATGAGAGGTTTTTTATATTTTCAGGAAAACAATATTCAGGAGGAATTTATTAATGAAAATGTCTAAAATGTTTATGCCAACATTGAAGGAGATTCCAGCAGATGCTGAAATTACAAGCCATCAATTAATGGTAAGGTCAGGAATGATAAAAAAAATGACTTCAGGGGTTTATAATCAATTACCAATGGGGTTAAGGGTATTTAAAAAAATTGAGCAAATAATTAGAGAAGAATTAAATAAAAAAGATTGTCAAGAAATACTATGTGCGGCTTTACTTCCATCAGAATTGTGGAAAGAATCTGGAAGATGGACTGCTATGGGTGCAGAAATGTTTAGGTTAAAAGATAGAACAGAAAGAGAGTACTGCCTTGGGCCAACACATGAAGAAGCTTTTACTGACATAATAAGACAAGAGATTACTTCATATAAACAATTACCACTTAATTTGTATCAAATACAAGTTAAGTATAGAGATGAGAGAAGACCAAGATTTGGTGTTATGAGAACTAAGACTTTTACAATGAAGGATGCATACAGTTTTGATGTAGATGAAGCAGGATTAGATAAATCATATCAAGATATGTTTGATGCATATGTAAGTATATTTGATAGATGTGGATTAGATAACAGTCCAGTTCAAGCAGATTCAGGAGCTATAGGAGGTTCTACATCAGCTGAATTTATGGTTAAATCAGAAGTTGGAGAAGATGAAGTTGTATTCTGTAGTGGATGTGATTATGCAGCTAATGTAGAAAGAGCAGAGTCTTGTAATGCAGTATCAGAAAAAGAAGAAATGAAGGAATTAGAAGAAGTTCATACACCAGGAGCAGCTACAATAAAAGAATTAGAAGAATTCCTAAATGCTTCTCCAGATAAATTTGCTAAGACTTTAGTATATGAAGCAGATGGGAAAACAGTTGTAGTTGTTGTAAGAGGAGATAGAGAGGTTAATGAAGTTAAAGTATCTAATGCAATAGGTTCTGTTATAGAATTTGCACTTGCTACAGACGACGTTGTAAGAAAAGTAACTAATGCAGAGGTTGGGTTTGCTGGACCAATAGGAGTAAATGCTGATTATGTCTTTATAGATAAAGAAATTGTTGAGCAAAGAAATATAGTTGTTGGAGCTAATAAGACTGAGTATCATATAAGAAATGCTAACTATGGAAGAGATTTTGAGGGTATAGTTGGAGACTTTAGAAATGTTCAAGAAGGTGACAAATGTATAGTATGTGGTAAACCTCTTGAAATAGCTAGAGGTGTTGAAGTAGGACATATATTTAAGTTAGGAACTAAATACTCAGAAGCTATGAATGCAAACTTTATTGATAGAGATGGTAAATCAAAACCTATAATAATGGGATGCTATGGTATAGGTGTAGAAAGAACAGCAGCAGCTATAATTGAGCAACATAATGATGAAAAAGGTATAATTTGGCCTTTATCAGTAGCTCCATATCATGTTGTGATAGTTCCAGCAAATATGAAAAATGAGGAACAAATGTCATTAGCTGAAAAGATATATAATGATTTACAAGATATGGGTGTAGAAGTCTTGTTAGACGATAGAGATGAAAGAATTGGTGTTAAATTCAATGATTCAGAATTAATAGGAATACCTATGAGAATTACAGTAGGTAAAAATATTGATGAAGGTAAAGTAGAATTTAAACTTAGATATGAAGAAGATAAAGAATTAATTAAAATAGAAGAAATAAGTGAAAAAGTAAAAGCAGAATTTATCAAAAACAATGTTAAGTTAGGATAATAATTTAAAGAAAGCTACTGTATAGATAATCAGAGTTGTACTTTATAAATGCCCTTTTATCTATATAAAAAGATAAAAGGGTGTTTTTGTATAAAAACATAATAAATGAGGAGGTAATTAAGATGGCAAAAAATGAAAAACAATTTGTTGAAGAAATAACAAAGATGGAAGATGATTTTCCACAATGGTATACAGATGTTATAACTAAGACTGATTTAGTTGATTATGCACCAGTAAAAGGATTTATGGTTGTAAAACCATATGGATATGCTTTATGGGAAAAAATGCAAGAATTTATGGATAAAAAATTCAAAGAAACTGGACATAAAAACTGTTATTTTCCATTATTGATACCAGAAAGTTTATTAAACAAAGAAGCAGAGCATGTTGAGGGGTTTGCTCCAGAAGTTGCATGGGTAACACATGGAGGAAATAAAAAACTAGAAGAAAGACTATGTGTAAGACCTACTTCAGAAACTATAATATGTACAATGTATGCTAAATGGCTAAAATCATATAGAGAGTTGCCATATCTTTATAATCAATGGTGTTCAGTTGTTAGATGGGAAAAATCAACTAGACCTTTCTTAAGAACATCTGAATTCTTATGGCAAGAGGGTCATACATTACATGAAACAGCAGAAGAAGCACAACAAGAAACAATACAACAATTAGAAATATATAAAGCTTTATGTGAGGAATTGCTTGCAATGCCAGTTGTATCTGGTCAAAAAAGTGAAAGTGAAAAATTTGCAGGTGGTGAGAGAACATATACTATAGAAGCTATGATGCATGATGGGAAAGCATTACAATCAGGTACAAGTCACTTCTTAGGACAACACTTTACAAAAGCGTTTGATATTACTTTTGCAGATAGAGAAGGTAACTTAGCTAATCCATATCATACATCTTGGGGAGCATCTACAAGACTTATAGGTGGGCTTATAATGACTCATAGTGATAATAGAGGATTAGTCTTACCACCAAGAGTAGCTCCAATACAAGTTGTTATAGTTCCTATAGCTGCTAAAAAAGGCAATGTAATGGAAACTGTTGATAAAATATATGCAGATTTAAAAGCTAAAGGAGTAACAGTAGAGGTTGATGATAGAGATAACTATACAACTGGATGGAAATTTAATGAGTGGGAAATGAAAGGTGTACCAATAAGAATTGAAATTGGACCAAAAGATATAGAAAATAATCAAGCTATGATATTTAGAAGAGATACTCTAGAAAAGAGTGCTATGCCTTTAGAAGGATTAGCTGATGCTGTATATGATTTATTTGATATTATACACAATGATATGTTTGAAAGAGCAAGAAAACATAGAGAAGATAACACATCTGTAGTTGAAAATATGGATGAATTTAGAACAGCTTTGGAAGAAAAACCAGGATTCATAAAAACTATGTGGTGTGGAGATGCTGAATGTGAGGCAAAGATTAAGGAAGAAACAGGGGCAACTATAAGATGCTTACCTTTTGAACAAGAAAACTTAGGTCACAAGTGTGTATATTGTGGAAAAGAAGCAGAGCATATGGTAGTAATGGCAAAAGCATACTAGAATCATATATTTAAATAAATGTAAAAATAAAAAACTGGGATGTAAAGTATTTAATACTTTACATCCCAGTTTTTTATTTTTTACTATTCTGTTAAGATTAATAATAATTTTAATAGGTGATAATAATATGAATGAGAAGATTAAAAATTTTAAAAGTAAAACTTTATCTTTAAATGATGTTAAAGACGATTCTAATCGCAAGAAACATATACAAGAAGCATTTATGAATAGTTATAAATAATACCTTTAATTTTTGGAAAAATAAATGGATTAAAAGAAAGATTTATGAAATTAAATCTAGTATTTTCTGATATAATAAACATGTGTATTTTTGAATAAAAAGGATATTATTATTAAGTTTGATTAAAAATAAACTTGCAAAACAATGTACTAGTTTAATATTATAGTTATATTGAATAAAATATCAGGAGGAAGTAAAAATGAATATAAGAGTAAGGTTTGCACCAAGTCCAACAGGATTTGTACATATAGGTAGTTTAAGGACTGCTTTATATAACTATTTATTTGCAAAGAAAATGGGCGGAGAATATATATTAAGAGTAGAAGATACAGACCAAAGTAGATTGGTAGAAGGTGCTATAGAAAATATGCTTAATGCTATGAAATGGGCTGGCGTCAATCATGATGAGGGAGTTATATTAGATGATAATGAAAAAGTAATACAAAAAGGAGAATATGGACCATATATTCAATCTCAAAGATTAGATATATATCAAGAATATATAAAACAACTTTTAGATAGTGGAAAAGCTTATTATTGTTTCTGTACAAAGGAAAGATTGGATGAAGTAAGAGATGCTCAAAAGGCAGCAGGAGAAACTGCTAAATATGATGGTCACTGCAAAAACCTATCTAAAGAAGAGGTAGAAGCTAATATAAAAGCAGGAGTACCATATGTTATAAGATTAAAATTACCAGAAAATCATATAATTAAATTTACTGATTTAGTTAGAGGAGACATGGAATTCAATACTAATGATTTAGATGACCAAGTTTTGATGAAAACAGATGGATTCCCAACTTATCATTTTGCAGTAGTGGTAGATGATTATCTAATGAAAATTACACATGTTATAAGAGGAGAAGAGTGGGTATCATCTACTCCAAAACATGTTTATTTATATGAAGCATTTGGATGGGAAGCGCCAGTATTTGTACATTTACCAAATATACTTAATAAAGAAAAGAAAAAATTAAGTAAGAGACAAGGTGATGTAGCAGTTGAAGATTTTAAGAAAAAAGGATATTTACCAGAAGGATTAGTAAACTATGTAGCATTAGTTGGTTGGTCTCCAGAAGATAATCAAGAGTTATTTACAATGGAAGAGTTAGAAAAAGCTTTCTCTGTTGAAAGAGTATCTAAAAGTGGAGGGGTATTCGATACTGAAAAGTTAAACTGGGTTAATCAACATTATATAAAAGACGGTGATGATGCTTACCTAACAGATTTAGCTATACCATTTTTAATAGAAGATGGGTTTATAACAGAAGCAGAAGCTACTAGTAAGTATGAATTTTTAAAGAGTATGATATCAGTGCTTAAAGAAAAATTACAATATGTAAAAGAAGTTACTGAGCATGCGAGTATATTCTTTGGAGATAATGTAGAGATAGAAACTGAAGAAGGAAGTGACTTCCTAAAATTAGAACATATACCTACTTTAATAGATGCCTTACAAGAAAAAATAGAAAAAGCAGAAATATTAAATGCTGAGTTTGGTCAAACAATGCTTAAAGAGATACAAAAAGAGTATAAAATAAAAGGGAAAAATTTATTTATGGGGTCAAGAATAATTTTGACAGGACAAATGCATGGCCCAGATTTACCAAAAGTAATGGAAGTTTTAGGAAAAGAAACTTGCTTAAATAGAATAGCTTATGTAAAAAATCATATATTATAGTCATAAAAGTCCGCTAATTTAGATGCGGACTTTTTTTGTGTTAGTATTTGGTGAAAAGATATGGCTAACAAAATGAAGGTATTTAGGTCAATAAATTTAATATATAAAAAGCAAAGCAAAAATATAAATAAAATATGAATAATAAACTAATAAAAATATTAAGCATAGAAGAAGGTAATCTATTATTTTAGTTTGATTTAATTATTAAGGGGGTAATTACTATGTATAGTAATATTGATGATGTTAAAAAGGAATTAAAGGAGCTATGCTTAGAATATGTTACAATTTTAGAAAAGTTAAAAGACGAAAAAATGATTACAGAAGAGACTTTTGAAAAATGTTCTTCTCAAAAAAAGATATTTTTAGAGGAACAATAGAAAATAGTGATAGTATTATTATGTAATTTGAAGGATAGTATGAAAAATGATAGTAGTACTATTATTTATTGCAATTTTCAACTATAATATAATATATGATGTTAAGAAAATAATTTATAAAAATACAGTGAGGTGATGAGTGTGAAAGTTTATAATACATTAACTAGAGCAAAAGAAGAATTTGTTCCATTAGAAGAAGGAAAGGTAAAAATGTATGTGTGTGGTCCAACAGTTTATAACTATATCCACATAGGTAATGCAAGACCATTTATAATATTTGATACTCTAAGAAGGTATTTAGAGTATAGAGGATATGACGTAACTTATGTACAAAACTTTACAGATGTTGATGACAAGATTATAAATAGAAGCCACGAAGAAGGAATATCTCCAGAAGAAGTTGCTACTAAATACATAAAAGAGTATTTTGTAGATTGTGATGGATTAGGAATTAAGAGAGCTACTGTTCATCCTCAAGTTACAGATAATATACAACAAATTATAGATTTTATAAAAGAATTAGAAGATAAAGGATATGCATATGCAGTAAATGACGATGTATATTTTGATACAAATAAATTTGAAGGATATGGAAAACTTTCAGGCCAAAAACAAGAAGACTTAGAGGCTGGAGCTAGAATTGAAGTTAATGACCAAAAAAGACATCCTATGGATTTTGTTCTTTGGAAAGCAAAAAAAGAAGGAGAACCAGGATGGGAGAGTCCTTGGGGAGAAGGTAGACCAGGGTGGCATATAGAATGTTCTGTTATGTCTAAGAGATACTTAGGTGAGACAATTGATATACATGCAGGTGGTCAAGATTTAACATTCCCACACCATGAAAACGAAATAGCACAAAGTGAAGCTAGAAGTGGAAAAACATTCTCAAAATATTGGATGCATAATGGATATATAAATATAAATGATGAAAAAATGAGTAAATCAAAAGGGAATTTCTTTACAGTAAGAGATATATCAAAGCTATATGATTTAGAAATAGTGAGATTTTTCATGTTATCAGCACATTATAGAAATCCAGTAAACTTTAGTGATGAAATGTTAAATCAAGCTAAAGCTGGTCTTGAAAGATTGTATAATACCAAAGAAAAATTAGAGTTTACATTAAGTAATTTAAAAGAATCATCTCTAACAGAAAAAGAAGTAGAGCTTGTTAAAGAATTAGATAACTTTAGACAAAGATTTATAGATGCTATGGATGATGATGTCAATACAGCAGATGCAGTAAGTATTATATTTGAATTGGCTAAGTTGATAAATTCTAATGTAGACGAAAATTCTTCTTTAGAGTTAGCTAAGAAGTGTTTAGATGAATTTAATGAGCTTACAGGAGTATTGAATATTGTAAATAAGAAAAAGGATACTGTGCTAGATAAAGACATTGAAGAATTAATACAAAAGAGAACTGACGCAAAGAAAAATAAAGAATTCCAATTAGCGGATGATATAAGACAACAATTATTAGATATGGGAATTGTACTAGAAGACACAAGACAAGGTGTTAAGTGGAAAAGGGTATAAAAATGGAAAAAACTGAATTAGTTACTATGTCACCACTAGTTTTAGCATATTTAGGTGATACAGTGTATGAGACATATATAAGAGAACACTTGATTAGACAAAATACACAGCGAAAAGTTAATGATTTGCATAAGTTAGCCATAAAGTATGTAAAGGCTAAAGCTCAAGCATCAATAATTCATGAAATCGAAAGTGAATTAACAGAGGAAGAGAGTAAAATTTATAAAAGGGGAAGAAATCAAAAATCAAACACTTCTCCTAAAAATGCAGATATTATAGACTATAAACATGCAACTGGATTTGAAGCATTAATTGGATATTTGTATTTGAATAATGAAATAGAGAGACTTCAATATATTATCAATAAAGGAATTAAAATTATTGAAAGAGATATGTAAATATTAAAGAGTGTTGTCTTAATAATAATTAATAAGGCAACACTTTTTTTATAACTAATGTATAATAAATATATAGAAATTAGTAATAAGAAAGGACAAAAATTTATGAAAGTAAAATTAATATCACATACACCTGAACCCGAAAAAGTAATAGCTATGGCAGCTAAGTTATGTTATTCACCAGTTGGGACAGACGAAATAGAAAAAGACTTAACAGAAGAAAGTATAGAAAAATTTTTAAATATGTTATTAAATATAGGGCATGGTTCAATATTAGAACATGCATCTTTTACGTTTTCAATAGAAGGTATTTCAAGAGCTTGTTCGCATCAAATTGTTAGACATCGTATAGCTAGTTTTTCACAACAAAGTCAAAGATATGTTAAATTAGACCAATTTGAGTACATAATTCCTCCTGAAATAGATAAAATAGAAAAAGCAAAAGAGTTATTTGTTAACTCAATGAAAAAGGACCAAGAAGATTATGACAAATTAGTGGAGATATTATTTGATAAGCATTATGATGAACTAATAAAAGAAGGAAAAAATGAGAAAACAGCAAAGAGACAAGCTGAGAAAAAAGCAATAGAGGATGCTAGATATGTATTTCCAAATGCATGTGAAACAAAAATGGTATTTACTATAAACGCTAGAAGTTTATTTAATTTCTTTGAACATAGATGCTGTGAAAGAGCACAATGGGAAATAAGAAACTTAGCTGTAGAAATGTTAAGAGAAGTTAAAAAAGTTGCTCCTATATTATTTAAAAAGACTGGTCCAAGCTGTGTAAATGGAAGTTGTCCAGAAGGAACTATGACTTGTGGTGATATAGTTCAAGTTAGAGAAAAATTTAAATCCTTGTAGGTGGTGAATAGTTTGGCAAGTATTGAAGGAAGAAATCCTGTAATAGAAGCTATAAAGAGTGATAGAGAAATAGACAAAATATTAATTGCTAACTCAGCTAAAGAAGGTTCAATTAAGAAAATAATAGGAATGGCCAAAGAGAAGAATATAATTATACAATATGTTGATAAACATAAGTTAGATGAAGTAAGCACAAGTCATTCGCATCAAGGTGTAATAGCTTATGCAAGTGAATATAAGTATTATGAATTAGATGAGTTAATAGACTCAGTAAAAGGTAAAAATGAAGACCCATTTTTTATTATACTAGATGAAATAACAGACCCACATAACTTAGGTTCAATAATAAGGACAGCAGATGCAGTAGGAGCACATGGAGTTATTATCCCAAAAAGAAGGTCTGTGCACATAACTCCTGTAGTTACAAAAGCTTCTGCTGGAGCTGTAGAGTATATGCCAGTTTGTAAGGTAACCAATATAGTCAATACAATAAAAAGACTGAAAGATGAAGGGCTGTGGATTGCAGCTGCTGATATGGATGGAGAAACTTTTTATAAACAAAATCTTACAGGACCTCTAGGTGTAGTAATTGGAAGTGAAGGTTTTGGAATATCTAGATTGGTTAAACAAAACTGTGACTTTATAGTAAAAATGCCCATGATAGGTAATGTTACATCTTTAAATGCATCTGTAGCAGGTGGTATACTTTTATATGAAATATTCAGACAAAGACTGGATAAAAAGTAAATAAGCATGAGAAGAAACATAAATCACTACTTAATAATAGATGGCTATAATATTATAAATGCGTGGGATAATTTAAAAGAACTGGCGAAAGAGGATTTAGAGGATTCTCGAGAAAAACTTATTGATGATATTATAGAATTTTCTGAGTTCATGGGATATAAGACTATAATAGTTTTTGATGCTTATAATGTTAAGAATTCCCGAGAAAAAGTTGAAAAAAGAAAACACATAACAATAGTTTATACAAGAGAGCACCAAACAGCGGATAGTTATATAGAAAAATTTATAACTTCTCTATCAAAATATGATGATGTAAAAGTAGCTACTAATGACTATGCAGAGCAACAAATGATTTTAGGAAAAGGTGCTATGAGAATGTCTGCTAGAGAATTAAAGTTAGAATTAGATCGTTCCAAGAATAAAATGAAGGAAAAAAATAGCGGTTTAAGGAAAAAAATTCAGCGAAATTGGTTGGAGGAAAGGTTAGATGAAGAAACATTGTCGAAACTTGAGAACATTCGTAGAAAGCGTTGAAATTACTAGGTTCTTTAGACTATAATATACCTATAAATTTGTTTTATATATGGGGGAGATTTACATGTTGGTAGCAAAAGAAAAAAGTTATGAGTTAATAGACAATTGTCAGCAAGATGAGTATAACATTGTATTAAAAGCAAGTGAAGGGGATAAGATAGCACTAGAGTATATTATTACCAAATACAGAAATTTTGTAAAGGCAAAAGCAAAGTCATATTTTTTAATTGGAGCAGATAAAGAAGATATAATACAAGAAGGAATGATAGGCCTTTATAAGGCAGTTAGAGATTTTGATGGAAGTAAGACAAATTCATTTAAATGTTTTGCAGAGATATGTATAACAAGACAAATAATAACTGCTATAAAAACTGCAACAAGACAAAAACATATACCTTTAAATTCATATGTTTCTTTGAATAAACCAATATATGATGAAGAGTCAGACAGAACACTTTTAGATATAATAGCTACAAGTATAGTAACAGATCCAGAAGAACTTATAATTAGTAAAGAAGAATTAAAAAATATAGAATCAAAGATGAACGAATTATTAAGCGACTTGGAATTGGAAGTCCTAGAATTGTATTTGAATGGAAAGTCATACCAGTTCATAGCGGACAAACTTAAAAGAGATGTAAAGTCAATAGATAACGCTTTACAAAGGGTTAAGAGAAAATTAGAAAAACATCTTGAAAACAGAAATGATTAATAGTAAAATACTTACCATAAGCTTATTGTGAGCAAAATTAATTTATATCGAAAGATAAAGGGAGGAAATTCAAAATGGCTAAAGCTAAATACGAAAGAACAAAACCTCATGTTAATATAGGGACAATAGGACACGTTGACCACGGTAAAACTACATTAACAGCAGCAATAACAAAAACATTATATGACAGATACCAATTAGGAGAAGCAGTAGATTTCGCAAACATAGATAAAGCTCCAGAAGAAAGAGAAAGAGGAATCACAATATCAACAGCACACGTTGAGTATGAAACTCCAAACAGACACTACGCACACGTTGACTGCCCAGGACATGCTGACTACGTTAAGAACATGATAACAGGAGCAGCACAAATGGACGGAGCAATATTAGTTTGTTCAGCAACAGATGGACCAATGCCACAAACAAGAGAGCATATACTATTATCAAGACAAGTTGGAGTACCATATATAGTAGTATTCTTAAACAAATGTGACATGGTAGATGATGAAGAGTTATTAGAACTAGTAGAAATGGAAGTAAGAGATTTATTAACAGAATATGATTTCCCAGGAGATGATACTCCAATAGTAAGAGGATCAGCATTAATGGCATTAGAAGATCCAAAGAGTGAGTGGGGAAATAAAATAGTAGAATTATTCGAGCAAATAGATGAATATATACCAGCACCAGAAAGAGATACTGACAAACCATTCTTAATGCCAGTAGAAGACGTATTCTCAATCACAGGAAGAGGAACAGTTGCAACAGGAAGAGTGGAAAGAGGAGTATTAAAAGTACAAGACGAAGTAGAATTAGTAGGATTAACAGAAGCACCAAGAAAAGTAGTAGTAACAGGAGTAGAGATGTTCAGAAAATTATTAGACCAAGCACAAGCAGGGGATAATATAGGAGCATTATTAAGAGGAGTACAAAGAAACGAAATAGAAAGAGGACAAGTACTAGCAAAGACTGGATCAGTAAAAGCACACACAAAATTTACTGCAGAAGTATATGTACTTAAAAAAGAAGAAGGTGGAAGACATACACCATTCTTTGATGGATATAGACCACAATTCTATTTCAGAACAACAGATGTAACAGGAGCTTGTAAGTTACCAGATGGAATAGAAATGGTAATGCCTGGAGATAACGTAACAATGGAAGTAGACTTAATAAATTCAATAGTTGTAGAAGAAGGATTAAGATTCTCAATAAGAGAAGGTGGAAGAACAGTAGCTTCAGGAGTTGTTGCTACAATAATAGAGTAATTCTTATTACTAAACTGATGGATTAAAGAATAATAAAAAGAGGGGTTATGCTCCTCTTTTTTTAACATAGAAATACAAAAACATTGACACAGCATAGGATTTTGTGATAACTTATACAAGGTAATGATTATAGGAAGTTAATAATATCTTAAATACTGTAGATTTTTAATAAATACATATTTTAAAGATATTATATTCACATATATTAACAATATATATTATTGTATTACAAAGTTGGAGGTGTATCAGATGAGAGTTAAAGTAACTTTAGCATGTACAGAGTGTAAGCAAAGAAACTACAACACTACTAAGAATAAGAAAAATAATCCAGACAGAATAGAATTACAAAAATATTGTAGATTCTGTAAAAAGCATACAACTCATAAAGAAACAAAATAGTTTTATAAGGATGTGAGTATGGAATGGCTGCCCAAACAAATGACGGTGCAAAAACTAAAAAGAGATTCAGTTTATTTGGTTATTTAAAAGAAACTAAACAAGAATTGAAAAGAGTTACATGGCCGACAAAAAAAGAATTGTTTAAAAACACAGGTATAGTTTTAACTGTAGTTATTTCATGCACTATATTAGTATGGGGTATAGACACTATATTATCTGGTGCACTAGCGTTATTACTAAAATAGACGAAAAGAGGTAAGTTAAATGTCAGAATTACAAGAAGCAAGTTGGTATGTAGTTCATACTTATTCGGGACATGAAAATAAAGTTAAAGCTACAATAGAAAAAGCAGTTAAAACAAGAAGTATGGAAGACTGCATAAGACAAGTAGTTGTTCCAACAGAAGAGGTAGTGGAAACTACTAAAACTGGAAAAGAAAAAACTAGACAACGTAAAGTTTATCCAAGTTATGTTTTGGTTAAAATGATAATAACTGATGAATCTTGGTATGTAGTAAGAAATACTAAGGGAGTTACAGGTTTCGTTGGACCTGGTTCAAAACCAGTACCATTAAGTGAAGAAGAAGTTAAAGCTATGGGTATAGATACAACTGAACCTAAAGTAGTAAATAGTGATATTGACTTTGAAATAGGAGATACAGTAAAGGTATCTCAAGGACCATTTAGTGGACAAGTAGGAAACATAGAAGAAATTGACTTAGAAAACAGAGAAGTTAAAGTGTGCATAAATGCATTTGGTAAAAGGACTCTATTTGTAATAGAGCTTGAAGGTATAGAAAAAATCTAATACTATTATTATAGAAAAATCTGAGGAGGTGCGCTCAAAATGGCTAAAAAAGTTATAGGTCAAATAAAATTACAAATACCTGCAGGAAAGGCTACTCCAGCGCCACCAGTTGGACCAGCATTAGGACAACATGGTGTTAATATAATGGGATTCACAAAAGAATTTAATGCTAAAACTGCAGATCAAGCTGGAATGATAATACCAGTTGTTATAACTGTATATCAAGATAGATCATTCAGTTTTATAACAAAAACTCCACCAGCTGCAGTTTTAATTAAAAAAGCATTAAACTTAAAATCAGGTTCTGGAGAACCAAACAAAAAGAAAGTTGCTAAAATAACTTCAGCTCAAGTAAGAGAAATAGCTGAATTAAAAATGCCTGACTTAAATGCTGCATCAGTAGAAGCTGCTATGAGTATGATAGCTGGTACTGCTAGAAGCATGGGTGTTGTAGTAGAAGACTAATTAAAAGATACACTTTTTTTTATAAAGTGGGAGGCGAAAAGCCGAGATTAACCACAAGGAGGAAAATAAAATGGCTAAAAAAGGTAAAAGATATGCAGGTGCATTACAAAAAGTAGATAGAACTAAGTTCTATGATGCATCAGAAGCATTAACATTAGTTTCAGATATAGCTGGAGCTAAATTTGACGAAACAGTAGAAGCACACATTAAATTAGGTGTTGACTCAAGACATGCTGATCAACAAGTAAGAGGTGCAGTTGTATTACCTCACGGAACTGGTAAAACTAAAAGAGTTTTAGTTTTTGCTAAAGGTGAAAAAGCTAAGGAAGCTGAACAAGCTGGTGCTGATTTTGTAGGAGCTGAAGAATTAGTTCAAAAAATACAAGGTGAAAACTGGTTTGATTTTGATATAGTAGTTGCTACTCCAGACATGATGGGTGTAGTAGGTAGATTAGGTAGAGTATTAGGACCAAAAGGTTTAATGCCAAACCCTAAATCAGGAACAGTTACATTTGATGTAGCTAAAGCTATAGACGAAATAAAAGCTGGTAAAGTTGAATACAGATTAGACAAAACTAACATAATACACGTTCCAGTAGGAAAAGTATCATTTGGTGGAGAAAAATTATCTGAAAACTTTGCTGCATTAATGGATGCTATAATAAAAGCTAAACCAGCTGCTGCTAAAGGACAATATTTAAGAAGTATAACTGTAGCTTCTTCAATGGGACCTGGAGTTAAAATAAACCCAGCAAGAACAGCTGAATAATAAAACTGTTGACACAGGTTGACAAAAATGTTATCATATCATTTGTCAATGTAAAAAAGAATAGATTTGCCGTAGATAGTGGGTGCGAAAGCTTAATATCCCACCGAGGTTTTAGATAAATTGAGATTACTAAAGCTTTTGATGTCTACTTTTGGCAACAAAAGCTTTTTATAATGTTGCGGTAAATACTAAGCCTATTTGGTGAAGGAGGTGCACATCTAGATGAGAAAAGCTATAGAAATTAAATCAGAAGTTGTTTCTGAAATAGTTGAAAAGTTACAAAAATCTTCTGCTGCCGTTGTTGTTGATTACAAAGGGTTAACAGTTGAAGAAGTAACTGAGTTAAGAAAACAAATGAGAGAAGCTGGTGTAGATTACAAAGTATATAAAAATACTTTAGTTAGAAGAGCAGCTAAAGAAGTTGGTATAGAGCAATTCAATGAAGAATTATTAATTGGTACTAATGCTATAGCATTTGGATATGATGATCCAGTTGCTCCAGCTAGAATATTAAAAGGATTCATGGATTCTCATCCAAAGATGAAATTAAAGATGGGTGTTGTAGAAGGTGTATTCTATGACGAAGCTAAGATTGTTGAAATGGCTAACATACCATCAAGAGAAGTTCTTATCGCTAAATTACTTGGTAGCTTAAAAGCTCCAATATCAAACTTTGCATACTTAATAGATGCAATAGCGAAAAAGGCAGAAGGTCAAGAAGAAGCTTAATTGCTTAACTAAAAAATTATAAATATTAATTTGAAAAGAAAATTCGGAGGTGCTAAAAATGACAATAGAACAAATATTAGAAGCTATAGAAAATATGAAAGTTTTAGAATTAAATGAATTAGTTAAAGCTGCTGAAGAAAAATTCGGCGTATCAGCTTCAGCTCCAGTAATGGTAGCTGGTGCAGCTGCTGGTGGACCAGCTGCTGAAGAAAAAACTGAGTTTGATGTAGTATTAGCTGAGGTTGGTTCTTCAAAAGTTGGAGTTATAAAAGCAGTTAGAGAAATAACAGGATTAGGATTAAAAGAAGCTAAAGAAGTAGTTGACAATGCTCCTAAGACAGTTAAAGAAGGAGCTTCTAAAGAAGAAGCTGATCAAATAAAAGAAAAATTAGAAGCTGCTGGAGCTAAAGTAGAAGTTAAGTAGTTTCTTTAAAAAGATACCCATTTGGGTATCTTTTTTTATTTATAAAAAATTGTGAATAGAATATTTCTATAAAATAAAAAAAATTTATATAATAGTATTAAATTAAGGGTATCATATAGTTTGTAATGAGATTTTAATTTAATACTATTAAAGAATATGTTTTTACTATGTTAAATACAGATGTTAAATTAAAATATAAACAATTATTGTAATGTGCATATATAAGGTGATATAATAAAAGACAAATTATATAAAACTACATATTGTTTTAAAAATTTACAAAAATACTTTAAAAATAAAATGTAATAAATAATTAATTAACAAATACAAATTTAAAATGAGTGAAATACTTCTAAAAATCGAAATATGTAGATTTTAAGAAATGCATTTAAGGAGGAGTTAATAATGGAAAAATTACAAGGTAAAGTTGCAGTGGTTACTGCAGCAACTAAAGGTATTGGATTAGCATCAGCTGAAATATTGGCACAAAATGGAGCAGTTGTATATTTAGCAGCTCGTTCAGAAGAATTGGCTAATGAAGTTATAGACAGAATAAGTGCAGAAGGCGGGTGTGCTAAGTTTGTTTATTTTAATGCTCGTGAAGAAGAAACGTTTACTTCAATGATAGAAGATGTAGTTAAAAAAGAAGGTAAGATAGATATACTTGTAAATAATTTTGGTTCGACAAATCCCTCACTTGATAAAGACCTTTTAACTGGAGATACAGATAATTTCTTTGATACAGTAAATACTAATTTAAAAAGTGTATATTTACCATGTAAAGCTGCTATTCCTCATATGATAAAGAATGGCAAGGGAAGTATAATAAATATATCTAGTATAGGTTCAGTATTGCCTGACCTATCTAGAATAGCTTATTGTGTATCAAAATCAGCAATCAACTCATTAACTCAAAATATAGCAACACAATATGCAAAAGACAATGTTAGATGTAATGCTGTACTTCCAGGCCTTATTGCAACCAAAGCTGCTTTAGATAATATGTCTCCAGAATTCATAAAGGAGTTCCTAAAGCATGTTCCTTTAAATCGTATAGGGAAACCAGAAGACATAGCAAAAGCTGTTTTATTCTATGCTAGTGATGATTCATCCTTTATAACAGGAGACTTACTTGAAGTAGCTGGAGGATTTGGTTTACCTACGCCACAGTTTGCAGATAATATATTAGGATAATTATATTACTAATATAATAGTAAAAATAAAAAACTTAATTATAGTAGAAATTCTATTTTTATAAAGACTGTAGATATAATTTATGATGGAAATAGTTTAAGATTTAAAACTCCAGAGTAAATTCATTTATGGTCTTTATTTTGTATATTTAACAGCTTTTGTATAAATATAATTATTTACTAGTACTTATTTATGAAATTATAATTAAATATGGGTATGGTATTAGAATGTAACTTTTTCTAGAAAATTAAACCGATAAATGAAAAAATTGGATTTTATATTGGAGAATTGTACATAATACATAATATATGCTTAAAATAATTTACAAAAAATCAAAAATAATGCATAGTTTACATATAAGATAAAAAATATATTGAAAAATACTTGACATTATGCTAAAATTATTAGATGCGTTAGAATGAACTATTGTTTTATTTTTAATTATTGAGAGGTGAAAAGTGAATGCCACATCCTGTCACGATAGGTAAAAGAACTAGAATGAGCTTTTCTAAAATTAAGGAAATAGCTGATGTGCCAAATCTTATAGAAATTCAAGTAGATTCCTATGAGTGGTTTTTAAAAGAAGGTTTAAAAGAAGTGTTTGATGATATTTCACCAATAGAAGATTATACTGGTAATCTTATATTGGAATTTGTTGACTACTCTTTAGACGATAAACCAAAGTACGATATAGAAGAGTGTAAAGAGAGAGATGCTACATATTGTGCACCTCTAAAAGTTAAGGTAAGACTTATAAATAAAGAAACAGGTGAAATAAAAGAACAAGAAGTATTTATGGGTGACTTCCCTTTAATGACAGAAAGAGGAACTTTCGTTATAAATGGGGCAGAAAGAGTTATCGTAAGTCAATTAGTTAGATCTCCTGGTGTTTACTATGCGGAAGAGAGAGACAAAACAGGTAAGAGATTAATTTCATCTACTGTAATTCCTAATAGAGGAGCATGGTTAGAATATGAAACAGATTCTAACGATGTAATATCTGTAAGAGTTGATAGAACAAGAAAACAACCAGTTACAGTTTTACTTAGAGCTTTAGGAATAGGGACAGATGCAGAAATAATTGACCTTTTAGGAGAAGACGAAAGATTATCTGCCACATTAGAAAAAGATAATACTAAGACAGTAGAGGAAGGTCTTGTTGAGATATATAAAAAATTAAGACCAGGTGAACCACCTACTGTAGAAAGTGCATCATCTTTACTAAATGCTTTATTCTTTGATCCAAAGAGATATGATTTAGCAAAAGTTGGTAGATACAAATTTAATAAAAAGCTTGCTTTATGCTATAGAATTATGAATAGAATTTCAGCAGAAGACATAATAAATCCTGAAACAGGAGAAGTATTTGTAAAAGCTGGAGAAAAAATAAGCTATGAGTTAGCTAAAGATATACAAAATGCAGGTATAAATGTAGTAAATCTATTAATGGATGATGATAAGAAAGTTAGAGTTATAGGAAATAATTTTGTAGACATTAAGTCTCATATTGATTTTGACATAGATGATTTAAACATAAAAGAAAAAGTGCATTATCCAACATTAAAAGAAATTTTAGATGGATATAGTGATGAAGAAGAAATAAAAGAAGCTATAAAATCAAGAATTAAAGAACTTATACCAAAACATATATTATTAGACGATATAATAGCTTCAATAAGTTATGAATTCAATATCTTCTATAATATAGGAAACATTGATGATATAGACCATTTAGGAAATAGAAGAATAAGATCTGTAGGAGAATTATTACAAAACCAAGTTAGAATTGGTCTTTCAAGAATGGAAAGAGTCATAAAAGAAAGAATGACAGTTCAAGATATGGAAGCTATAACGCCTCAAGCGTTAGTTAACATAAGACCAGTTTCAGCTGCAATAAAAGAATTCTTTGGTAGTTCTCAGTTATCTCAGTTCATGGACCAAACAAATCCTTTATCTGAGTTAACACATAAGAGAAGACTATCAGCTCTTGGGCCTGGAGGTCTTTCAAGAGAAAGAGCTGGATTCGAAGTGCGTGACGTTCACCATTCACACTACGGTAGAATGTGTCCGATAGAGACTCCAGAAGGACCAAATATCGGTCTTATAAACTCTCTTGGAACTTATGCGAAAATAAATGAGTTTGGATTTATAGAATCACCATATAGAAAATTTGATAAAGTAACATCAACAGTTACTGATGAGATACATTATTTAACTGCTGATGAAGAAGATTTATTCGTAAGAGCTCAGGCAAATGAGCCATTAACAGACAATGGTAAATTCGTAAACCATAGAGTTGTTTGTAGAACTGTAAATGGTGCTGTTGAAATGGTTCCTGAAAGCAGAGTAGATTACATGGATATATCTCCTAAGCAGGTTGTATCTGTTGCCACTGCTATGATACCTTTCTTAGAAAATGATGATGCCAACCGTGCCCTTATGGGAGCGAACATGCAACGTCAGGCAGTGCCTCTAGTTAGAAGAGAAGCACCAATTATAGGAACTGGTATAGAATATAGAGCTGCAAAAGACTCTGGAGCAGTTGTTGTTGCTAGAAATTCTGGTATAGCAGAAAGAGTAACAGCAGATGAGATAATTATAAAAAGAGAAGATGGAAACAGAGATAGATATAATCTACTTAAGTTTAAACGTTCAAACTCAGGTACTTGTATAAATCAAACACCTATAATAACTAAAGGTGAGCAAATAGTGCAAGGAGATGTTATAGCAGACGGTCCAGCAACTGATTTAGGAGAAGTAGCACTTGGAAGAAACTGTCTTATAGCATTCATGACTTGGGAAGGTTATAACTACGAAGATGCCATATTAATAAATGAAAGATTAGTTAAAGAAGATAGATTATCAACAATTCATATAGAAGAATATGAATGTGAAGCTAGAGATACAAAACTAGGGCCAGAGGAAATAACTAGAGATATACCTAATGTTGGAGATAGTGCAATTAAGAACTTAGATGACAGAGGTATAATAAGAATAGGTGCAGAAGTAGATTCAGGAGATATACTAGTTGGTAAAGTAACTCCAAAAGGGGAAACTGAACTTACTGCTGAGGAAAGATTACTTCGTGCAATATTTGGTGAAAAGGCTAGAGAAGTTAGAGATACTTCACTTAAAGTACCTCATGGTGAATCTGGTATAATAGTTGATGTAAAAGTATTTACTAGAGAAAATGGAGATGATTTATCTCCAGGAGTAAATGAATTAGTAAGATGTTATATAGCTAAAAAGAGAAAAATAAAAGTTGGAGATAAAATGGCTGGTCGTCATGGGAATAAAGGGGTTATCTCAAGAATATTACCAGAAGAAGATATGCCATTTATGGAAAATGGAACTCCACTAGATATAATACTTAACCCACAAGGTATACCATCACGTATGAACATCGGTCAGGTTTTAGAGGTTCATTTAGGACTTGCTGCTAAGACTTTAGGATGGTATGTTGCAACATCAGTATTTGATGGTGCCAATGAGTATGATATAATGGATGCTCTTGAAGAAGCTGGATATCCTAGAGATGGTAAATTAACTTTATATGATGGTAGAACAGGTGAAACTTTTGATAATAGAATAACTGTTGGATATATGTACTACTTAAAACTACATCATTTAGTTGATGAAAAACTACATGCAAGAAGTACTGGACCATACTCATTAGTTACTCAACAGCCACTAGGTGGTAAAGCACAATTTGGTGGACAAAGATTTGGAGAGATGGAGGTTTGGGCTCTAGAAGCATATGGAGCTGCTCACATACTTCAAGAAATACTTACTGTTAAGTCTGATGATGTTGTAGGTCGTGTTAGAACTTACGAAGCTATAGTTAAAGGTGAAAACATACCTGAGCCAGGAATCCCAGAATCATTTAAGGTTCTTATAAAAGAACTTCAAAGTTTATGCTTAGATGTAAAAGTATTAACAGATGAAGATCAAGAAATAGAAGTAAGAGAATCTGTAGATGAAGATGACACAATAGGTGAATTTGAACTAGATGTTGTAAATAACATGGGAGAAGTTGAAGAAAGTAATATAATAGAAGAAATTGAAGATGATTTTACGGAAACCGTAGAAGATGAGGATATAGAGAATTTAGAAGAATTTGCTGAAGAAGATTTATTTGAAGAAGAAATAGACTTTGATGGTGATGACTTTGATATGTAAATTTAATTAATGTAAATCTCAAATAGAAGGGAGAGAACTCCTTGTTTGAATTAAACAATTTCGAGTCGATAAAAATAGCATTGGCTTCTCCAGAAAAAATAAGACAATGGTCTAGAGGAGAAGTTAAAAAGCCAGAAACTATAAATTACCGTACTTTAAAACCAGAAAAAGATGGTCTTTTCTGTGAAAGAATATTTGGACCACAAAAAGACTGGGAGTGCCATTGTGGTAAATATAGAAGAGTTAGATACAAAGGTGTAGTTTGTGATAGATGTGGAGTAGAAGTAACTAAATCGAAAGTAAGAAGAGAAAGAATGGGACATATAGAGCTAGCAGCTCCTATGTCTCACATCTGGTACTTTAAAGGTATACCAAGTAGAATGGGACTTTTACTTGATATGTCACCAAGATCATTGGAAAAAATACTATACTTTGCTTCATATGTAGTAGTTGATCCAGGAGAAACTGGATTGAATGAGAAGCAGTTATTGACAGAAAAAGAGTATAGAACTGCTCTTGAAAAATATGGATATACTTTTACTGTAGGTATGGGTGCTGAAGCTGTAAAGATATTGTTACAAAACATAGACTTAGAGCAACAAAGCAAAGACCTAAGAGCGGAATTAAAAGACAGTACAGGACAAAAGAAAGTTAGAACAATAAGAAGATTAGAAGTTGTAGAAGCATTTAAAAAATCTGGGAATAAACCAGAATGGATGATTTTAGATGCGATACCAGTAATACCACCAGATTTAAGACCAATGGTACAACTTGATGGTGGAAGATTTGCAACTTCAGACTTAAATGATTTATATAGAAGAGTTATAAACAGAAATAATAGACTTAAGAGATTATTAGAGCTTGGAGCTCCAGATATAATTGTAAGAAATGAAAAGAGAATGCTTCAAGAAGCAGTTGATGCATTAATAGATAATGGTAGAAGAGGTAGACCTGTAACAGGGCCTGGAAATAGACCACTTAAGTCTTTATCAGATATGTTAAAGGGTAAACAAGGTCGTTTCCGTCAAAACTTACTTGGTAAGCGTGTTGACTACTCAGGACGTTCTGTTATAGTTGTTGGACCAGAACTTAAATTCTATCAATGTGGTCTTCCAAAGAAAATGGCACTAGAACTATTTAAGCCATTTGTTATGGATAAACTAGTTAAAGAAGGATATGCACATAATATAAAAAGTGCAAAATCTATAGTAGAAAAAGTTAAGCCAGAAGTTTGGGATGTTTTAGAAGATGTTATAAAAAGCCATCCAGTTCTTCTTAACCGTGCGCCGACTCTGCATAGATTAGGTATACAAGCATTTGAACCAATCTTGGTTGAAGGTAAAGCTATAAAGCTACATCCACTTGTGTGTACAGCTTACAATGCAGACTTCGATGGTGACCAAATGGCAGTCCATGTACCTTTATCAGTAGAAGCACAAGCAGAAGCAAGATTCTTAATGCTTTCTGTAAACAACATTCTTGCTCCTAAAGATGGTTCTCCTATAACTACTCCATCTCAGGATATGGTTTTAGGTTGTTATTATCTAACAATAGAAGCACAAGATGATGCTAAAGGAACAGGAATGGTATTTAAAGACTTTAATGAGCTATTACTTGCTTATTACAATAAATCAGTTCATCTACATGCGTTAGTAAAACTAAAGGTGACTCTTGAAGATGGAAGAAGTTCATTAGTTGAAAGTACAGTTGGTAGATTTATATTTAATGAAAGCATACCTCAAGATTTAGGATTTGTAGATAGAAATGAAAACCCATTTGCTCTAGAAGTTGACTTCTTAGCAGATAAAAAATCTCTTGGTAAAATAATAGATAAGTGCTTTAGAAAACATGGAAATACAGAAACAGCGGAATTACTAGATTATATAAAATCTCTAGGATTTAAATATTCTACATTAGGTGGTATAACAGTTGCTGTTGCTGATATGAGTGTTCCAGAAGAAAAGAAAGTATTTATAGCTGAGGCAGAAGAAAAAGTTGATAAATATGAAAAAGCATACAGAAGAGGTTTAATATCTAATGAAGAAAGATATGAAAAAGTTATAGAGACATGGACAGAAACAACTGATAAGGTTACTGATGCTCTTATGGGTGGACTAGATAGATTAAACAATATATATATAATGGCACATTCAGGAGCCAGAGGTTCTAAAAACCAAATTAGACAGCTAGCAGGTATGCGTGGTCTTATGGCCAATGCATCTGGTAAAACAGTTGAGATACCAGTTAAATCTAATTTCCGTGAAGGTTTATCAGTACTTGAATACTTTACATCTTCACATGGTGCCAGAAAAGGTCTTGCCGATACAGCTATACGTACGGCTGAATCTGGATACTTAACAAGAAGACTTGTTGATGTAAGTCAGGATGTTATTGTAAGAGAAGTAGATTGCGGAACAGAAGATACTACAGAAATTTATGCTATAAAAGAAGGAAATGAAGTTATAGAAGAAATATATGATAGAATTGTAGGAAGATATACTATAGACCCTATATTAAATCCTGAAACTGGTGAAGTTATAGTTGAAGCTGATGCTATGATACAAGAAGATGAAGCAGAAACTATAGTAGATTTAGGAATTGAAAAAATTAGGATAAGAACAGTTCTTAACTGTAAAACTAATCATGGAGTTTGTTCTAAGTGCTATGGTAGAAACTTAGCTACAGGAAAAGAAGTTAATATAGGTGAAGCAGTTGGTATAATAGCAGCTCAATCTATAGGTGAGCCGGGTACTCAGCTTACAATGCGTACATTCCATACTGGAGGGGTTGCAGGAGCCGATATAACTCAAGGTCTTCCAAGGGTTGAAGAATTATTCGAAGCTAGAAAACCAAAAGGTTTAGCTGTAATAACTGAAGTATCTGGTAGAGTTGAAATAGATGAAACTGGAAAGAGAAAAGAAGTAAATGTAATACCAGAAGAAGGCGAAACTCAAACATATGTGATACCATATGGTTCTAGATTAAAAGTTAAGCAAGGACAGATATTAGAAGCTGGAGATCCTTTAACACAAGGATTTATAAATCCTCATGATATAGTAAGAGTAAAAGGTGTTAAAGGTGTTCAAGAATATATAGTTAAAGAAGTTCAAAGGGTTTATAGACTTCAAGGGGTTGATGTTAACGATAAGCATATAGAAGTTATAGTAAGACAAATGCTATCTAAAGTTAAAGTTGAAGACCCAGGAGATACAGATTTATTACCAGGTGGATATGAAGATGTATTAACATTTAATAGATGTAACGAAGAAGCTATAGCTAAAGACTTAAGACCAGCAGTTGCTAAAAGAGTATTACTTGGTATAACTAAAGCATCTCTTGCAACTGATTCATTCTTATCAGCAGCTTCATTCCAGGAAACAACAAGAGTATTAACAGAAGCTGCAATAAAAGGTAAAGAAGACCACCTAATAGGGCTTAAAGAGAATGTTATATTAGGTAAGCTAATACCAGCAGGAACAGGAATGAAGAAGTATAGAAATATAGCTGTTGAAAAAATTGAAGATTAATGGCAGATAGAGTAAAGAAATCTTGACAACCATTATTTGTGGTGTTAAAATAGTAAAGTGTGTTGTTTAAAAGTACACTAAGGGCTTATATGAGCTCTTAGTGACTTTTAAATGGCAATAAACAAGAACTAAAAGCATCAAGCTAGAAAAATGCTAATATCACATATTCATGTGTTATAGACATTAAATTGTAAGTAACAAATGTTACAATCAGTCAGTATGAGTATTCATATTGATGTAGTTGGCGGTCACTGATAAGATCGAAAATTTGGAAGGAGGTGCAGATGATGCCAACAATTAACCAATTAGTTCGTAAAAGTAGAAAAGCAGTTGAAAAGAAATCTACTGCTCCAGCATTACAAAAAGGTTACAACTCTTTAAACAAGAAAGTAACTGACGCTAGTGCTCCACAAAAAAGAGGGGTTTGTACTTCAGTAAAAACAGTTACTCCTAAGAAACCTAACTCAGCTTTAAGAAAAGTTGCCAGAGTTAGATTAACTAATGGTATAGAAGTTTCTGCTTATATACCAGGAGAAGGACATAACTTACAAGAGCATAGTGTTGTTCTTATAAGAGGCGGAAGAGTAAAAGACCTTCCAGGGGTTAGATACCATATACTAAGAGGTACTTTAGATACAGCAGGTGTTGATAAGAGAAGACAATCAAGATCTAAGTATGGTGCTAAGAAACCTAAGGACGCTAAAAAATAAAAACAATTAATGATTGATTATAGTTCGGTGCTTTAAATATATATATAGATATTTATGGCATCACGGCATTAAATAATTTATGTCGAGTACCTATGATTTAAGTTAAATAATTAAGGAGGGAAGCGAAATGCCAAGAAAAGGTAATGTTCCAAAGAGAGAAGTTTTACCAGATCCTATGTATGGGAGTAAGGTAGTTACTAAATTAATAAATAATTTAATGGTAGACGGAAAAAAAGGAAAGTCTCAAACAATAGTTTATGATGCTTTCACAGTTATTGCTGAAAAAACAGGAGAAGATGCTTTAGAAGTATTTAATAAGGCAATGGATAATATAATGCCTGTTTTAGAAGTAAAAGCAAGAAGAGTTGGTGGGGCAAACTACCAAGTACCAATCGAAGTTAGACCTGAAAGAAGACAAACATTAGGTTTAAGATGGTTAGTAAAATACACTAGAGCTCGTGGAGAAAAAGGAATGGTTGATAAATTAGCTAAAGAAATAATGGACGCAGCTAACAACACAGGAGCTTCAGTTAAGAAAAAAGAAGATACTCATAAAATGGCAGAAGCTAATAAAGCATTTGCTCATTATAGATGGTAGGATATATAGATATCTTATAAAATTGAGGATATCATAAGGAGGATAACCATGGCTAGAAAGTTTCCTTTGGAAAGAACTAGGAATATAGGAATCATGGCTCATATAGATGCAGGGAAAACTACTACTACAGAAAGAATCCTGTTTTATACTGGGCAAACTCATAAGATAGGAGAAACTCATGAAGGGGCTTCTCAAATGGACTGGATGGAGCAAGAAAAGGAAAGAGGTATAACAATAACTTCTGCCGCTACTACTGCTTCATGGAAAGACCATAGAATAAATATAATAGATACTCCTGGACACGTGGACTTCACAGTTGAAGTTGAAAGATCTCTAAGAGTTCTTGACGGTTCAGTTGCTGTATTCTGTGCAAAAGGTGGGGTTGAACCTCAATCTGAGAATGTATGGAGACAAGCTGAAACTTATGGAGTACCTAGAATAGCTTTTGTAAATAAAATGGATATATTAGGAGCAGATTTCTACAATGTTGTAAGCATGATGAAATCTAGATTAAATTCTAATGCAGTTCCTATGCAATTACCAATAGGTAAAGAAGATTCATTTATAGGTATAATAGACTTATTAAAAATGGATGCTGTTATATACAAAGACGACTTAGGTGTTGAAATGGAAGAAACAGACATACCAGAGGATATGAAAGAATTAGCTACAGAGTGGAGAGAAAAATTAGTTGAAGCAGTAGCTGAAACTGACGAAGAGTTAATGATGAAATATCTTGAAGGTGAAGAACCTACTATAGATGAACTAAAAGTTGCTATAAGAAAAGCTACTATAGCGTGTGAGATGAACCCAGTTTTCTGTGGTACAGCTTATAGAAACAAAGGTGTTCAGTTAGTAATAGATGCAGTTTTAGATTACTTACCAGCACCAACTGATATAGCAGCTATAAAAGGTATATTGGAAGATGGAGAGGAAGCTGAAAGACATTCTTCTGATGAAGAGCCATTCTCTGCATTAGCATTCAAAATAATGACTGACCCATTTGTTGGAAAACTAGCGTTCTTCAGAGTTTACTCTGGAACATTAGAATCTGGTTCTTATGTTTTAAATGCAACTAAGAATAAGAGAGAAAGAATTGGTCGTATACTACAAATGCATGCCAATACAAGAGAAGAAATAACTAAAGTTTATGCTGGAGATATAGCAGCAGCAGTAGGATTAAAAGATACTACTACTGGAGACACATTATGTGATCCTGCTAATCCAATAATACTTGAATCTATGGAATTCCCTGAGCCAGTTATATCTGTTGCTATAGAACCAAGTTCTAAAGCAGCTCAAGAAAAAATGGGTATAGCTCTTCAAAAATTAGCTGAAGAAGACCCAACTTTCACAGTTAAAACTGACCAAGAAACAGGACAAACTATAATATCTGGTATGGGTGAATTACACTTAGAGATAATAGTAGATAGATTATTAAGAGAATTTAAAGTAGAAGCCAAAGTTGGTGCTCCACAAGTTGCATATAGAGAAACTATAACTCAACCAGTTGATGTTGAATACAAGTACTCTAAGCAATCAGGTGGTAGAGGACAATATGGTCACGTTAAGATTAGAGTTGCTCCTCAAGAGCCAGGTGAAGGATACAAATTCACAAACAAAACTGTTGGTGGATCTGTACCAAAAGAATATGTTGGTCCAGTTGACATGGGTATACAAGGAGCTATGCAATCTGGTATAGTTGCTGGATATCCAGTTGTAGACGTTGCTGTTGAGTTATATGATGGTTCTTACCATGAAGTTGACTCTTCTGAAATGGCGTTCAAGATGGCTGGTTCAATGGCATTCAAAGATGCTATGAAGAAAGGTAATGCAGTTCTTTTAGAGCCTTACTTTAAAGTAGAAGTTGTTACTCCAGAAGATTACATGGGAGATGTTATGGGTGACTTAAACTCAAGAAGAGGATTAATCCAAGGAATGGAAGCAAGAAGTGGTGCACAAGTTATAAATGCATTTGTTCCACTTTCAGAAATGTTTGGATACTCTACAGACCTAAGATCTTCAACTCAAGGTCGTGCAACTTATACAATGATATTCGATCACTATGAACAAGTTCCAGCTTCAGTTGCTAAAAAGATAGCTGAAGGAAAATAATTTAAAAATTAATTAATAATATAAATATAAAAAATAATCAGCAAGACGAGACTTGTCTCGTCTTGCACAAGATAAAGGGAGGAAATTCAAAATGGCTAAAGCTAAATACGAAAGAACAAAACCTCATGTTAATATAGGGACAATAGGACACGTTGACCACGGTAAAACTACATTAACAGCAGCAATAACAAAAACATTATATGACAGATACCAATTAGGAGAAGCAGTAGATTTCGCAAACATAGATAAAGCTCCAGAAGAAAGAGAAAGAGGAATCACAATATCAACAGCACACGTTGAGTATGAAACTCCAAACAGACACTACGCACACGTTGACTGCCCAGGACATGCTGACTACGTTAAGAACATGATAACAGGAGCAGCACAAATGGACGGAGCAATATTAGTTTGTTCAGCAACAGATGGACCAATGCCACAAACAAGAGAGCATATACTATTATCAAGACAAGTTGGAGTACCATATATAGTAGTATTCTTAAACAAATGTGACATGGTAGATGATGAAGAGTTATTAGAACTAGTAGAAATGGAAGTAAGAGATTTATTAACAGAATATGATTTCCCAGGAGATGATACTCCAATAGTAAGAGGATCAGCATTAATGGCATTAGAAGATCCAAAGAGTGAGTGGGGAAATAAAATAGTAGAATTATTCGAGCAAATAGATGAATATATACCAGCACCAGAAAGA
>NZ_JADGMM010000017.1:0-22560 GCF_020662275.1 Clostridioides sp. ES-S-0006-03 | reverse complement strand
GTAGGATTAACAGAAGCACCAAGAAAAGTAGTAGTAACAGGAGTAGAGATGTTCAGAAAATTATTAGACCAAGCACAAGCAGGGGATAATATAGGAGCATTATTAAGAGGAGTACAAAGAAACGAAATAGAAAGAGGACAAGTACTAGCAAAGACTGGATCAGTAAAAGCACACACAAAATTTACTGCAGAAGTATATGTACTTAAAAAAGAAGAAGGTGGAAGACATACACCATTCTTTGATGGATATAGACCACAATTCTATTTCAGAACAACAGATGTAACAGGAGCTTGTAAGTTACCAGATGGAATAGAAATGGTAATGCCTGGAGATAACGTAACAATGGAAGTAGACTTAATAAATTCAATAGTTGTAGAAGAAGGATTAAGATTCTCAATAAGAGAAGGTGGAAGAACAGTAGCTTCAGGAGTTGTTGCTACAATAATCGAATAATCTTTTACTAAGCTAATTGATTTCATATAAAAAAAGAGGGGGTTTAACCTCTCTTTTTTGTTTTTTGTTGACAAGTAGCAATAAAGCATATATACTAAACTAGTGCCTTGAGATAGATTCATAATCAAGTTTAAGGTTATAATGTTGTAAGAGAAAATAAAATTGAAAAAAACATAAAAAAAACTTGAAAAAATGTAACAGATGATATAAAATATAATAGTGTGCTTGAGAGATTAAGAAAATAAAAATTAAATCCTAGTGAAATACGAACTGATGTCGATTTGAAAGTTACAACACACCCGGAGCAGTGTATCGGTATTAGTTGTACGCAACTTGAAAATTAAACACGTGATAAAGGAGGGAAAACAAAATGGCTAAGAATGAAAAAATAAGAATAAGATTAAAATCATATGATCACAAATTATTAGATTTTTCAGCAGGTAAAATAGTTGAAACTGCTAAAAAGGCTGGATCACAAGTTTCAGGACCTGTGCCTCTACCAACAGAAAAACAAATTGTAACTATATTAAGAGCCGTACATAAGTACAAAGACTCTAGAGAACAATTTGAAATAAGAACTCATAAAAGACTAATCGACATAGCTAATCCAACACCTAAAACAGTTGACTCATTAATGAGATTAGACTTACCAGCAGGTGTAGATATAGAAATAAAATTATAAGAACCCCTAAGATATTATCCTATAGGTAACTATCTTAGAATGATTACTTCTAAAATGATGTAATCCGCTGTAAGAATTATAGGAGGTGCTAATATGAATGGAATATTAGGAAAAAAAGTTGGTATGACTCAAATATTCACTGATAAAGGTGTAGTTATACCTGTAACAGCTGTTGAAGCAGGACCTATGGTCGTTACTCAAATAAAAACAGTTGATAAAGATGGATACAATGCTATACAAATAGGTTTTGAAGATGCTAAAGAAAAATCTTTAAACAAGCCTAAAAAAGGACACTTAGCTGCTGCTAATGTTTTAAAGAAACATTTAAAAGAGTTTAGAGTAGATTCTGTAGAAGGATACACAGTTGGACAAGAAATAAAAGCTGATGTATTTGAAGCAGGTGCAAAAATAGATGTTACTGGAATAAGTAAAGGTAAGGGATTCCAAGGTCCAATAAAAAGACATGGACAAAGTAGAGGTCCTGAATCTCACGGTTCTAGATACCACAGAAGACCAGGTTCAATGGGAGCTTGTTCTTACCCAGGTAGAGTATTTAAAAACAAAAAATTAGCTGGACACATGGGAAGCGTAAAGGTAACAGTTCAAAACTTAGAGGTTGTTAAAGTAGATGCTGATAAGAACCTTATATTAGTTAAGGGAGCTATACCAGGAGCTAAAGGTTCAGTAGTAACTATAAAAGAAGCTGTAAAGGTTTCTAAATAATGACTAACCTAGAGAAAGGAGGAATAACAATGCCAAAATTAAATGTACTAAATGTTAGTGGACAAAACGTTGGAGAAATAGAATTATCAGATTCTATATTTGGCGTAGAAGTTAATGGACATGTTTTATATGAAGTTGTAAAAAATCAATTAGCAAATAAGAGACAAGGAACTCAATCTGCTAAGACTAGAGCAGAAGTTAGAGGTGGCGGAAGAAAACCTTGGAAACAAAAAGGAACAGGTAGAGCAAGACAAGGTTCTACAAGATCTGTACAATGGGTAGGTGGAGGAGTTGCTTTTGCACCTAAACCAAGAAGTTACAAATATACATTACCTAAGAAGGTAAGAAGATTAGCTATGAAGAGTGCTTTATCTTCAAAAATACAAAATAGTGAAGTTATAGTATTAGATGCATTAAACATGGATGCTCCTAAAACTAAAGAATTTGCTCAAATATTAAATAATATAAATGCTGCTAAAAAAGCTTTAGTAGTTATAGCTGATAAAAATGATAATGTAATAAAATCAGCTAGAAATATAGAAGGTGTTCAAACTGCATTAGTTAATACTATGAATGTATATGATATATTAAAATATGATTCATTTATAATAACTACAGATGCTGTTAAAAAAGTGGAGGAGGTGTACGCATAATGACTAATCCACATGATGTAATAATAAGACCAGTTGTAACTGAGCACAGTATGGCTGAAATGGGTGAAAAAAAATACACTTTTGTTGTGGCTAAAGATGCGAACAAAACTGAAATAAAAAAAGCAGTAGAAAAAGTATTCGGAGTTAGTGTTGATAAAGTAAATACTTTAAACTACGATGGAAAAGTTAAAAGAATGGGTAGAACTCAAGGAAGAACAGCAAGCTTTAAGAAAGCAGTAGTTAAATTAACTGCTGATAGTAAAGAAATAGAATTCTTCCAAGGAATGTAATATTATAACAAACGAAGGAGGGAAAACAGATGGCTATAAAAAAGTTTAGACCAACTTCTCCTGCCTTAAGACAAATGACAGTTTTAGTTTCTGAGGAAATAACATGTAACCAACCAGAAAGATCTCTTTTAGTTAACTTAAAGAAAAATGCTGGTAGAAACGTACATGGTAGAATAACTGTTCGTCATAGAGGTGGAGGACAAAAAAGAAAATATAGAATAATAGATTTTAAAAGAGATAAAGATGGTATACCTGCTAAGGTTGCTACTATAGAATATGATCCAAACAGAACTGCAAATATTGCATTATTAAACTATGCTGATGGAGAAAAAAGATATATATTAGCTCCAGTTGGAATCAACGTTGGAGATACTATCTTATCAGGATTAGGTGCTGATATAAAACCAGGAAACTGTTTAGCATTAAAAGATATGCCAGTTGGTACTATCATTCATAATATAGAATTAAAGCCAGGAAAAGGAGCTCAATTAGTTAGATCTGCTGGAGTTTCTGCACAATTAATGGCTAAAGAAGGAAAAAATGCTTTATTAAGATTACCATCAGGTGAAATGAGATTAGTAAGCATAAACTGTAAAGCTACTATAGGACAAGTTGGAAATATAGAGCACGGTAACGTAGTTATTGGTAAAGCAGGTAGAAAAAGACATATGGGAATAAGACCTACTGTAAGAGGTTCTGTAATGAACCCTAATGACCATCCACACGGTGGAGGGGAAGGTAGATCTCCAATAGGTAGACCATCTCCTGTTACTCCATGGGGTAAACCAGCTCTTGGATACAAAACTAGAAAGAAAAACAAAGCTTCAAATAAGTTAATAGTATCAAGAAGAACTAAGTAGTAAATTTATTTTTGCTCGGAAAGGAGGAATATAAATGTCAAGATCAACTAAAAAAGGACCTTTTGTCCATGCAAGACTTTTAAAGAAAATAGAAGCTATGAATGCTAGCGGAAATAAAGAAGTTATAAAAACTTGGTCAAGATCTTCAACTGTATTTCCACAAATGGTAGAAAACACTATAGCTGTTCATGATGGAAGAAAACATGTTCCAGTATATATAACAGAAGATATGGTTGGACACAAATTAGGTGAGTTCGTTCCTACTAGAACTTTCAAAGGACATAAGGATGACGAAAAATCTAATAAGAGAAAATAATTAAATTATGACTAAGAAAGGAGGAATAACAATGGAAGCAAAAGCTACTGCTAAATATGTACGTGTATCACCAAGAAAAGCAGGCCAAATCTGTGACCTTGTTAGAGGAAAGAATGTTGATGAAGCATTAGCGATATTAAAGTTCACTCCAAGAGGAGCAGCTTCAATAATAGCTAAAGTTGTAAAGTCAGCTAAAGCTAACGCAGAAAACAATCACGAAATGGATACTGAAAAATTATATATAGCATCAATAGTTGCTAATCAAGGGCCAACAATGAAGAGATTCATGCCTAGAGCTATGGGTCGTGCAACTACAATAAGAAAAAGAACTTCTCATATAGAGGTTGTTGTGAAAGAAAAAAAATAATTAATAGATAGGAGGGAAAGTAATGGGTCAAAAGGTTAATCCACACGGCTTAAGGGTCGGTGTTATAAAAGATTGGGACTCAAGATGGTTCGCTACTGATAAAAAAGAGTTCGGAAACTTATTATTAGAAGACCATAATATACGTAAATTCTTAAAGAAAAGATTATACTCAGCTGGAGTTGCTAGAATAGAAATAGAAAGATCAGCTAATAAAATAAAAATGGACTTACATGTTGCTAAGCCAGGAGTAGTTATAGGAAGAGCTGGTGCTGGAATCGAAGCATTAAAAGTTGAATTAGAAAAAATGACAAAGAAAAGTATAATAGTTAACATAGTAGAAGTAAGAAGTACAGATAAAAATGCTCAATTAGTAGCTGAAAATATAGCTTTAGCTATAGAAAGAAGGGTTGCTTTCAGAAGAGCAATGAAACAAGCTATACAAAGAGCAATGAAATCTGGTGCTAAAGGGATAAAAGTTTCTGCTTCAGGAAGATTAGGTGGAGCTGAAATGGCTAGAACTGAAGGTTATAGTGAAGGAAATGTGCCACTACAAACTTTAAGAGCAGATATAGATTATGGTTTCGCTGAAGCTGATACTACTTATGGAAAAATAGGTATAAAAGTTTGGATATGTAATGGTGAAGTTTTACCAACTAGAGATGGTGTAAATCCAAGAGAAGAAAGCAGAAAGAGCGACAGAAGAGACAACAAGAGAGATAACAGAAGAAACGATAGAAGAGGAAACGATAACAGAGGAAACTACAGAGGACAAAAACCTCAAGGTGGACAAAGACCTCAAGGTGGATCAAGACCTCAAAGAACTGAAAACAAAGGAAATTAATAATAGTTAGGTTCAAGGAAGGAGGAAAAATACTCATGTTAATGCCAAAAAGAGTAAAGCGTCGTAGAGTTCATAGAGGAAGTATGGCTGGGCAAGCTCATAAAGGTAACAAAGTTACTTATGGTGAGTTTGGATTAGTAGCTTTAGAAGCTTCTTGGATAACTTCTAATCAAATAGAAGCTGCCAGAATCGCGATGACTAGATATATAAAAAGAGGGGGAAAGGTTTGGATAAAAATATTCCCTCATAAACCAGTAACAAGAAAACCAGCAGAAACTCGTATGGGTGCAGGGAAAGGTTCTCCAGAATATTGGGTAGCTGTAGTTAAGCCAGGAAGAGTTATGTTTGAATTAGCAGGTGTTTCTGAAGATAAAGCAAGAGAAGCTATGAGACTTGCTGCACATAAATTACCAATCAAATGTAAATTTGTTAAAAAAGAAGATTTAGAAGTAAAGGGTGGTGAATAGGATGAAAGCTAAAGAATTAAGAGATTTAACAAGCGAAGAGCTAATGAACAAATTAAACGACTTCAAAAGTGAATTATTTAGCTTAAGATTCCAATTAGCTACTGGTCAATTAGAAAATACAGCTAGAATAAAGTTTGTTAAGAAGGATATAGCAAAAGTTAAAACTGTTCTTGCTGAAAGAAAGTTATACGAAACTAGAGCTTAATTTGGAAAGGAGGCTTTTTAAACATGGAAAGAGGAAGAAGAAAAGTTAGAATAGGCCGTGTTGTTAGTGATAAGATGGATAAAACAATAGTAGTAGCTGTTGAAGAGTTCGTACGTCATCCACTATATAATAAACGTGTTAAGAGAACTAAGAAATTTAAGGCTCATGATGAAAAGAATATATGTAACATCGGAGATAGAGTTAAAATAATGGAAACTAGACCTTTATCTAAAGATAAGAGATTCAGACTAGTTGAAGTTGTTGAGAAAGTTAAGTAGTTTTTGAAGAAGGAGGGATTACGATATGATACAACAAGAATCACGTCTAAGAGTTGCTGATAACTCAGGAGCTAAAGAACTTTTATGTATACGTGTTCTAGGCGGAAGTAAAAGAAGATATGGTAACATAGGCGACGTTATAGTTGCTACTGTTAAAAGTGCAACACCTGGTGGAGTTGTAAAAAAAGGTAAGGTTGTTAAAGCTGTTATAGTAAGAAGCAAACAAGGCGTAAGACGTAATGACGGAAGCTATATATCTTTTGATGAAAATGCTGCTGTTATAATAAAGGACGATAAAACTCCAGTAGGAACTCGTATATTCGGGCCTGTTGCTAGAGAGTTAAGAGACAATGAATTCATGAAAATAGTTTCTCTTGCTCCAGAAGTACTATAATTAAGGAGGTGCAATAGGACATGATGCGTGTTAAAAAAGGTGACACTGTTGTAGTTATAGCAGGTAAAGATAAAGGTAAAAAAGGTTCAGTTTTAAAGGTATACCCTAAAGCTGATAAAGTATTAGTTGAAGGTGTAAACGTAATAACTAAACATCAAAAACCAAGTGCTATGAACCAACAAGGTGGAATAATAAACAAAGAAGCCCCAATACACATATCTAATGTAATGCCATTTGATCCTGAAACAGGAAAAGGCGTTAGAGTAAGATATGAAGTAAAAGATGGCACAAAAGTAAGAGTATCAGCAAAGAGCGGAAAAGAATTATAATAAATATTGCTTGAAAGGAGGGACCTTAAATGGCTTCTAGATTACAAGAAAAATACATGAAAGAAGTTGCTCCTGCTTTAATGGAGAAATTTGGATATAAAAACGTAATGGAGATACCTAAGTTAAACAAAATAGTTATTAACATGGGTATAGGTGACGCTAGAGAAAATCCAAAAGGATTAGAAAAAGGCGTTGAAGAATTAGAAATAATATCAGGACAAAAGCCTGTTATAACTAAAGCTAGAAAATCTGTTGCTAACTTCAAACTAAGAGAAGGAATGCCAATAGGAACAAAAGTTACATTAAGAGCTGACAAAATGTTCTACTTTATGGACAAATTAGTATCAGTTTCTTTACCAAGAGTTAGAGACTTTAGAGGTGTTAACCCTAATGCTTTTGATGGTAGAGGAAACTATGCTTTAGGAGTTAAAGAACAATTAATATTCCCTGAAATAGAATATGATAAAATTGATAAAGTAAGAGGAATGGATATAATATTCGTTACTACAGCAAAAACTGACGAAGAAGCTCGTGAATTATTAAAATTATTAGGAATGCCATTTTCTAAGTAAGCAAAGGAGGGATTCCCGTGGCTAGAAAAGCGATGGTTGTTAAACAACAAAGAAAGCAAAAGTACGCTACTAGAGAATACACTAGATGTACTATATGCGGAAGACCGCATTCAGTTTTGAAAAAATTTGGTATATGCCGTATATGCTTTAGAGAATTAGCTTATAAAGGTCAAATACCTGGTGTTAGAAAAGCAAGCTGGTAGAAGCTTGATTAGAATGGAAGGAGGGCTACAAAATGACAATGACAGATCCAATTGCAGATATGCTTACTCGTATAAGAAATGCTAATGTTGTTAAGCATGAAACTGTAGATGTTCCAGCTTCTAATATGAAGAAAGAGTTAGCTAGAATCTTATTAGAAGAAGGTTTCATAAGAGGTTATGATGTTATAGAAGATGGAAAACAAGGTATCATAAGAATACAATTAAAGTACGGACAAGAAGGCGAAAGAGTTATAACAGGTCTTAAGAAAATATCTAAGCCTGGAATGAGAGTTTACGCTGCTAACCACGAAATACCAAAAGTATTAAATGGATTAGGAATATCAGTAATATCTACTTCAAAAGGAATATTAACTGACAAGCAAGCTAGAAAAGAAAATGTTGGTGGAGAAGTAATCTGCTACGTTTGGTAATTAATATGAACAATGTAAGGAGGTGCGACCATGTCAAGAATAGGTGTTAAGCCAATAATAATACCAGCAGGTGTTGAAGTTACTATAGCTGAAGGAAATTTAGTTACAGTAAAAGGTCCAAAGGGAACTTTAACTAAACAATTAAGTGCTGAGTTAAATATAAAAAAAGAAGAAAATACAATAATGGTTGAAAGACCAACTGATAATAAAAAACACAGATCTTTACACGGATTAACTAGAACTTTATTAGATAATATGGTTGTAGGTGTAAATACTGGTTTCGAAAAGAAATTAGAACTAAAAGGTGTTGGATACAGAGCTCAAAAACAAGGAAAGAAATTAGTTATGAACTTAGGTTTCTCTCATCCAGTTGAAATGGAAGATCCAGAAGGAATAACTGTTGAAGCTCCAAACCAAACTGAGTTAATAGTAAAAGGTATAGACAAGCAATTAGTAGGAAATTATGCTGCTAAAATAAGAGCTTGGAGAAAGCCAGAGCCATACAAAGGTAAAGGTATAAAATACGTTGATGAAGTAATCAGACGTAAAGAAGGAAAAACTGGTAAAAAATAATACCAAAACTTAAACGCTAGAAAGGAGTGAGCTAGGTGTTAAAAAAGGCTGATAAAAATGCTAATAGACTTCAAAGACATAAGAGAGTTCGTAGAAAAATAAGCGGTACTGCTCAAAGACCAAGATTATGTGTATTTAGAAGTGCTAACAATATATATGCTCAAATAATAGATGACACAAACAGAGTAACTCTAGTTGCTGCATCTTCTTTAGAAGCAGAAGTTAAGAGTGCTGTTAATCATACAGGAAACAAGGAAGCAGCTAAGAAAGTTGGAGAATTAGTTGCTAAAAAAGCTGTTGAAAAAGGAATCACTGAAGTTGTATTTGACAGAGGTGGATACTTATATCATGGAAGAATTCAAGAATTAGCTGAAAGTGCTAGAGAAGCTGGTCTTAAGTTCTAATACGAAGGAGGGAAAAATACATGCTACGTCGTAAGCCGATAGATGCAGGACAACTTGACTTACAAGAAAAAGTTGTTGAAGTAAGACGTGTTACTAAGGTTGTAAAAGGTGGTAGAAACTTCAGATTTGCAGCGTTAGTAGTTGTTGGAGATGAAAACGGACACGTTGGTATAGGTGCTGGGAAAGCAATGGAAGTACCAGATGCTATAAAAAAAGCAGTTGAAGATGCTAAGAAAAATCTAATAGTAGTGCCAATGGTTGGGACTACAATTCCTCACGAAGTACGCGGACACTTTGGTGCTGGAAATATATTAATAATGCCTGCTGTAGAAGGTACAGGAGTAATAGCTGGGGGACCTGCTAGAGCCGTACTTGAGTTAGCTGGACTAAAAGACGTTAGAGCTAAATCTTTAGGATCTAACAATCCAAGAAATATGGTAAATGCTACAATAGAAGGACTTAATTCTCTAAAAACAGTTGAAGATATAGCTAAACTTAGAGGTAAAAAAGTTGAAGAACTTCTAGGGTAAGGAGGTAGTGTAAAATGGCTAAATTACAAATAAAATTAGTTAGAAGTGTTATAGGAACTACTCCTAACCAAAAAAAGAATGTTGAAGCGTTAGGATTAAGAAAAAGAGAACAAGTTATTGTAAAAGAAGACAATGCTCAAGTAAGAGGTATGATAAAAAAAGTAAGTCATTTATTAGAAGTAACTGAAATAGCTGAATAATTTTTAAAAAGTAGTGCAAGGAGGTGCAATCCATGAAGTTACATGAGTTAAAACCTGCTGAAGGTGCAGTAAGAGCTAAGAGAAGATTAGGTAGAGGTACTGCAACTGGACAAGGTAAAACTGCAGGACGTGGACAAAAAGGTCAATGGTCTCGTTCTGGTGGTGGAGTAAGAGTAGGGTTCGAAGGTGGACAAATGCCACTAGCTAGAAGACTTCCTAAGAGAGGTTTCAATAACATATTTAAGAAGGTTTACACAGAAGTTAATGTTGAAGTTTTAAACAGATTTGAAAATGGAACAGAAATAACTGCAGAATTATTAAAATCTACTAAAACTATAAGCAAAATAGGTAAAGATGGAATTAAAATCTTAGGTGAAGGTAATTTAGAAAAAGCTTTAACTGTTAAAGCTGCTAAATTTACAGCTTCAGCTCAAGAAAAAATAGAAAAAGCTGGTGGAAAAGCAGAGTTAGTATAATAACCTGCTAATCTCCTAGCCAGTACAGGCGGGGTGAATTAGCGTGCTGTCAAAATTAAAACAAGCTTGGAAGATTAAAGCAGTAAGAAAAAAAGTAATGTATACACTTATGATGATCGTGATATTCAGAATAGGTACTACAATACCAGTTCCAGGTATAGACACTAGTATTATACAAAAGATGGTAGGCGGCAATAGTCTACTTTCTCTGTATAATATGTTTACTGGTGGAGCATTTAGTAACTTTTCACTATTTGCTTTGGGTATAAGTCCATATATTACTGCATCAATCATAATACAGCTTCTAACAGTAGGTTTTGAAAGTTTAGCAGAACTTCAAAAATCTGGTGAAGAAGGAAAGAAAAAAATCAATAAGTACACTAAATATACAGCACTAGCTCTAGCAGTTGTACAAGCTTTGGGAATTACATTAGGAATTGTAAGAAGTGCTTTAATATCAAATAGTGTGTTTTTTATCACAACTGTTGTAATAACATTAGTTTCAGCAAGTATGTTAGTAATGTGGATTGGGGACAAAATTACCGAAAAAGGAATTGGTAATGGTAGTTCAGTAATAATATTTGCAGGTATTATATCAAGAATACCAACAGATGTTATTAAAATCGCACAACAAGTTAAATCTGGTCAAGTTGCACCTTGGGTAATAATACTTCTAATTGTAGTTATATTACTTACAGTTACAGGGGTTACATTTATACAAGAAGCGACTAGAAAGATACCTGTACAATATGCTAAAAGAGTTGTTGGAAGAAAAATGTATGGAGGACAAAGTTCTCATATACCAATGAAAGTTAACCAATCAGGAGTTATGCCTATAATTTTTGCTAGTTCACTTTTAGCTTTTCCACAAACAATAGCTATGTTTATGGGGGCAGATGCTCAAGCTTTTGTTCAAAAATACTTAAGTATGGCAACAGAACAAGGATTTTGGACATACAGATCAATTGAAATTCTACTTATAATTTTCTTCTCATATTTTTATACAACTGTATCATTCAATACAGAAGATATATCTAAAAATATGAAAAATAATGGTGGATTTATACCAGGTATTAGACCAGGTGAACCTACTATGGATTATTTAAATAGAATCTTAACAAGATTAACTTTAGCTGGAGCTACTTTCTTAGCAATAATTGCTATGGTACCAGCTCTTACAACACATTATATGAATGTCAATATGAGTCTAGCTGGAACTTCATTGCTAATCGTTGTTGGGGTTGCTTTGGAGCTTAAGAGACAGTTAGAGTCAAACTTAGTTATGAGAAGCTATCAAGGTTTCTTAAAATAAAATGGAGATGGATAATATGAGAATAATATTACTTGGACCTCCAGGTGCTGGTAAAGGTACTCAGGCGGCAGGAATAGTAGAAAAATACAATATACCTCATATATCAACAGGAGATATATTCAGAAAGAATATAAAAGAGGGAACAGAACTTGGAAAAAAAGCTAAAGAATACATGGACCAAGGTTTATTAGTACCAGATGAGTTAACTGTAGGTTTAGTTACTGATAGAATATCTCAAGAAGACTGTAAAAATGGATTTATGTTAGATGGATTTCCAAGAAATGTAGCACAAGGTGAGCATTTAGATGTATTCTTAAAAAATGCTGGTATAGTACTGGATAAAGTTGTCAATATTGAAGTTGATAAGAGCATATTAGTATCTAGAGCAGTTGGTAGAAGAATATGCAAGTCTTGTGGAGCTACTTATCATGTTGAGTTTAATCCTCCTAAAGTAAAAGGTGTATGTGATGTATGCCAAGGAGAATTGTATCAAAGAGCTGATGATAATGAAGAAACTGTATCTAAGAGAATACAAGTTTATCTAGATGAAACTAAGCCTTTAGTAGATTATTATAGCAAACAAGGTATAATAGCTGATATAAAAGGTGACCAAGCAATAGATAAAGTATTTGAAGATATTGTTGCAGCTTTAGGAAGTGGAAAATAAATGATTATCTTGAAATCAAAGAAAGAAATAGAACTTTTAAGAGAAGCAGGCAAAATTGTTGCTGATACTCATGAAGTTTTAAGAAAAGCTATTTCTCCGGGAATATCTACTTTAGAATTAGATAAAATAGCTGAAGAGAATATAAGAAAATACAATGCTGAACCTTCTTTTAAAGGATATGGAGGTTTTCCAGGAAGTATATGTGCTTCTATCAATAGAGAAGTTGTACATGGAATTCCAGGTGAGACTCTATTAAAGGAAGGAGACATTGTAAGCTTAGATATAGGAGCCTATTATAAAGGATATCATGGTGATTCTGCGAAAACTCATGGAGTAGGCATGATATCTGAAGAAGATAGGAAATTAATAGAAGTAACTAGAGAAAGCTTCTATGAAGGAATAAAATTTGCTAAATTAGGATATAGACTTTCGGATATCTCACACGCAGTACAAACACACGTTGAGAAACATGGTTTCTCAGTAGTTAGGGATTTGGTAGGACATGGAGTTGGAGCAAATCTTCATGAAGATCCACAGGTACCTAATTATGGACTCCCAGGAAAAGGACCAAGACTTAGAGAAGGAATGGTTATTGCTATAGAGCCAATGGTTAATGCAGGTCGTTATCATGTAAAGACTCTATCAGATGGGTGGACGACTGTTACAATAGATGGAAAAAAATCAGCTCATTATGAGCATACGATAGCAATTACTGAACATGAACCTTTGATATTGACAAAGTTGTAAATTAAGAAGTAGGTGAAAAAAGTGCTATCAGATAATTTAAGTATAGGTCAAGTTGTTAAGGTTTCATTAGGTCGAGATCAAGGAAATTTATTTTTCGTAGTCAAGATAATTAATAATGAATATGTATTAATAGCTGATGGAAAGAAAAGAAAACTTGACAAACCTAAGTTAAAGAAAGTTAAGCACTTAAAAAAATATAATTTTATTAATGATGAAGTTAGAAAAAGAGTAGTATCTGGACAAGAGATTACAGATTCTTTTTTAAGAGCTGAACTTACTAAGTTAAATTAGATAATTTAACTTATTGAAATGGAGGGCTGGTTAGTTAATGGCCAAAAAAGATGTTATAGAATTAGAAGGTACAGTTTCAGAAGCTTTACCTAATGCTATGTTTAAAGTTAAACTAGAAAATGGACATGAGATATTATGCCACATTTCTGGAAAGCTAAGAATGAACTTCATAAGAATTCTTGAAGGTGATAAGGTGAATGTTGAACTTTCTCCATATGACCTTACAAGAGGAAGAATCACTTGGCGTAAGAAGTAGACTATCTTGATATTTAGTCTAAGGAGGGATTAATAATGAAAGTTAGACCATCAGTAAAACCAATATGTGAAAAATGCAAAGTAATAAAAAGAAAAGGAAAAGTAATGGTTATCTGTGAAAATCCAAAGCATAAGCAAAAACAAGGATAAGAAATTATTACTAGTATTTTGTTAAATTTTATAGTATAATACTATATTGTGATGTTAACAAAAGAACGTTAAAATCGTTGAACAATCTGACGTAGGATTGATATATGATATGAAGTTTTAAACACTAAAAACTATGTGTAGGAGGTGCGATCATGGCAAGAATAGCTGGGGTAGATTTACCTAGAGAAAAAAGAGCGGAGATAGGCTTAACTTATATATATGGTATAGGTAAAGCAACTGCTAACGAAATATTAGCTAAAGCTGAGATAAATCCAGATACAAGAATAAAAGATTTATCAGAAGATCAAGTTAATGAGTTAAGAAAAGTTATAGATGACGATTTCTTAGTTGAAGGTGACTTAAGAAGAGAAATTGCTTTAAACATAAAGAGATTAAGAGATATAAAATGTTATAGAGGAATTAGACATGGTAAAGGTCTTCCATTAAGAGGACAAAGAACTAAAACTAATGCTAGAACTAGAAAAGGTCCTAGAAAAACAGTATCTCGTAAAAAGAAAAAATAATTAAATAATAATTAGATGAAGGAGGGAAAAGGAAAATGGCTAAACCAAAAAAGAAAGTTACACGTGTTAGAAGAAGAGAACGTAAAAATATAGAACGTGGTCATGCTCATATACAGTCAACTTTCAACAATACAATAATAACTTTAACTGACGTTCATGGAAATGCTATATCTTGGGCAAGTTCAGGACAATTAGGATTCAAAGGGTCAAGAAAATCAACTCCATTTGCATCTCAAATGGCTGCTGAAACAGCTGCAAAAGCTGCGATGGAACACGGATTAAAAAGTGTTGAGGTATTCGTAAAGGGGCCAGGTTCAGGAAGAGAAGCTGCTATAAGAGCTTTACAAGCAACTGGACTAGAAGTAACTATGATAAAAGATGTTACTCCAATCCCACATAACGGATGTAGACCACCAAAGAGAAGAAGAGTGTAATTAATAAGAGTACAAATAGGAGGTGTAGATAAATGGCAAGATATACAGGTGCATCATGTAGACAATGCCGTAGAGAGGGAATGAAATTATTCCTTAAAGGTGATAGATGTTATACAGATAAATGTGCTATAGTTAAAAGAAACTATGCTCCAGGTCAACATGGCCAAGGGAGAAAGAAAGTTTCTAACTATGGATTACAATTAAGAGAAAAACAAAAAGTTAAAAGAATATATGGAGTTTTAGAAACTCAATTTAGAAACTTATACGAACGTGCTGAAAACATGCCTGGAAAATCAGGTGAGAATTTATTAAGTTTATTAGAGAGAAGATTAGACAATGTAGTTTACAGAATGGGACTAGCATCTTCTAGAAAAGAAGCTAGACAATTAGTAACTCATGGTCATTTCACTTTAAATGGAAATAAAGTAGATATAGCTTCATTAACAGTTAAAGTTGGAGATGTGATAGAAGTTAAAGAAAAATCAAGATCTTCTGCAAAATTCAAAAATTTAGTAGAAGTTAACTCAAGAATAGCTCCTAAATGGTTAGAAGCTAATGTAGAAGGAATGACAGCAAAAGTAGTTGGTGTTCCAACAAGAGAAGATATAGATCTTGAAATAGCAGAGCACTTAATCATAGAACTTTACTCTAAATAATAAGCACACTTTTAAAAATTATTTTAAAATTTTGTTTACCCTCAGTGGATTACTGAATTTTAAGGAGGGTTTTGTCCATGATAGAAATAGAAAAGCCAAAAGTAGATATAGTTGAGCTTAGCGAAGACTATAGATATGGTAAGTTTGTTATAGAACCTCTAGAAAGAGGATATGGAATAACTATAGGTAACGCACTAAGAAGAATATTATTATCATCTTTACCAGGTGTAGCAGTAAATGCTATAAAAATAGATGGAGTTCTTCATGAATTCTCTACAATACCTGGTGTTAAAGAAGATGTTACAGAGATAATATTAACTTTAAAAGAGCTTTCAGCAACTATAGATGGTGAAGGAAGTAGAACACTTAAAATAGAGGCTCAAGGACCATGCTCTATCACAGGTTCAGATATAATCTGTCCTCCAGATGTTGAAATATTAAGCAAAGACTTAGCAATAGCTACATTAGATGATAATGCCAAGTTTAATATGGAAATATTTGTAGATAAAGGTAGAGGTTATGTTTCTGCTGAAGAAAATAAAACAGAGAATGTTCCAATAGGTGTTTTACCTGTGGATTCAATATATACTCCTGTTGAGAAAGTTAGTTATCATGTAGAAAACACAAGAGTTGGTCAAAAAACAGATTATGATAAATTAGTACTAGAAGTTTGGACTAATGGTAGTATAAACCCTCAAGAAGGTATATCATTAGCTGCAAAAGTATTAGTTGAGCATTTAAATCTATTTATAGACTTAACTGAACATGTAAGTAGTGTTGAAATCATGGTAGAAAAAGAAGAAGATCAAAAAGAAAAAGTTCTTGAAATGACTATAGAAGAATTAGATTTATCAGTTAGATCATACAACTGTTTAAAGAGAGCGGGAATTAATACAGTTGAAGAATTAGCTAATAAGTCTGAAGACGATATGATGAAGGTTAGAAACCTAGGTAAAAAGTCATTAGAAGAAGTAATACAAAAACTAGAGGAACTTGGGCTAGGATTAAAACCAAGTGAAGAATAGCGAGCAAAGGAGGGATAAGAATGGCTAAGTACCGTAAATTAGGACGTGAAACAGCTCACAGAAACCTTATGTTAAGAAACTTAGTAACTTGTTTACTAAGAAGTGGAAGAATAGAAACTACAGTAACTAGAGCTAAAGAAACTCGTAGAATGGCTGAAAAGATGATAACTCTTGCTAAAAGAGGAGATCTTCATGCTAGAAGACAAGTTTTAGCTTATGTTATGGATGAAACAGTAGTTAATAACTTATTCACAGATTTAGCTCCAAAATATGCTGAGAGAAATGGTGGATACACTAGAATAATAAAAATAGGGCCAAGAAAAGGCGATGCTGCTGAAATGGCTTTTATAGAATTAGTATAGTAAGGAAAGGATTAGGCTTGATGGCTTAATCTTTTTTTTATTTTTTTGACTAAGGTGTGATATAATAATGTGTAAAATGATTTTTATAAGTTATTGCTTACTAAAAGGAGTATGAATTAATGGATAATATAATAAAAGTAAACAATATTTCATTTGAGTATATTACAGATGAAGCAAAACTTAAAGCAATAGATAATTTAAGCTTAGATGTTAAAAAGGGAGAATTTGTTGCGATAATAGGACATAATGGTTCTGGCAAGTCTACTTTATCTAAAAACTTAAATGCTATTCTTATGCCTACAGAAGGAAATATTCTCATTGATGGAATGGACACCAAAGAAGAAGAAAGATTATGGGATATAAGGCAAACAGCAGGTATGGTATTTCAAAACCCAGATAATCAAATTGTTGCCACAATAGTAGAAGAAGATGTAGCTTTTGGTCCTGAAAACTTAGGTATAGAGCCAAAAGAGATAAGACGAATTGTAGAAGAGTCTTTAAAAAGTGTAGGTATGTATGATTTGAGAGGTAGACAACCGCATTTGTTATCAGGTGGCCAAAAACAGAGGGTTGCAATAGCAGGCATAATTGCCATGAGACCCAAGTGTATAATATTTGATGAAGCAACAGCGATGTTAGACCCATCTGGAAGAAAAGAAGTTATGAAAACAATAAAAAGACTTAATAAAGAAGAAAGTATAACTGTTTTACATATAACTCACTTTATGGAAGAAGCTGTAGAAGCTGATAGAGTTGTCGTTATGGAGAAAGGTAAGAAACTTTTAGAAGGGACTCCTAAAGAAGTATTTAGTAAAATAGAGATGTTAAAGGAAATCGGTTTAGATGTGCCTTGTATGACAGAGTTGTCTAGTTTATTAATAGAAGAAGGTATAAATATTAGTAGTGATATATTAACTGTGGATGAGATGGTGATGGAATTATGTCAATTATAGTAAAGAACTTAACACATATATATAATGAAGGGATGCCTTTTGCAAGTAAAGCACTTGATGATGTATCTTTTGAGATTAAAGATAGAGATTTTGTTGGACTTATAGGTCATACAGGTTCAGGAAAGTCTACACTGATACAACATCTAAATGGATTATTAAAACCTTCCTCAGGAGAGATTTTTATAAATGATTTTAACATAACAGATAAGAATTTAAACTTAACTGAGATAAGAAAAAGAGTAGGTGTTGTATTTCAATATCCAGAATATCAATTATTTGAAGAAACAATTGATAAGGATATAGCTTTTGGACCCGCTAATTTAGGTTTAGAAGAGGTTGAGATACATAATAGGGTAAAAGCATCGATGGAAGCTGTAGGACTTGACTATGAGGAATTTAAAGATAAATCTCCATTTGAATTATCAGGAGGTCAAAAGCGTAGAGTTGCAATAGCTGGAGTTATAGCAATGAACCCAGAAGTACTTATATTAGATGAACCAACTGCAGGTCTTGATCCTGGTGGAAGAGATGAAATTTTTAATTTAATAAAAAACTTACATGAAAAAAACAATATGACTATAATATTGTCATCACATAGTATGGATGATATGGCAAAGTTGGCACAAACGTTAATTGTTATGAATCATGGTAAAATAGAATTTATGGGTACTCCTAGAGATGTATTTAAATCGAATGCTATTAAATTAAAAGAAATTGGTTTAGATATTCCACAGGTTTTAGAGCTTGCATTGAAATTAAGAGAACAAGGTTTTGACATTAGTGAAGACATATTGACTTTAGAAGAAGCAAAACAGGAAATATTAAGAGTTGTGAGAGGGCGAGGATTATGTTAAAAGATATAACTATAGGGCAATACTACCCAACAAGTTCTGCTATTCATAAATTAGATCCAAGGATAAAACTTGTAGCAACAATTGTATTTATGGTATCTATATTTGTAGTAAATAAATTTTGGCCTTATATGATAGTTTTATTATGTTTATTAGGTATGATAAAGTTAGCTAATATACCTGTTAAGTATATTGTTAAGGGTGTAAAACCTCTTAAGTGGATTATTTTATTTACATTTATTATAAATATATTTTTCTTACCAGGTGATGAGATATGGTCATTTGGATTTTTAACAATAACAAGTCAAGGCTTGAGACAAGCAATTTTTATGGCAATAAGACTTATATTTTTAGTAATTGGGACATCATTACTTACTTTAACAACTTCACCAATAGAATTGACAGATGGTATAGAGCGATTATTGAATCCCTTTAAGAAAATTGGTTTACCAGTTCATGAGCTTGCAATGATGATGACAATTGCTTTGCGCTTTATTCCTACATTATTAGACGAAACAGATAAAATAATGAAGGCTCAAATGTCTAGAGGTGCAGACTTTGAAAGTAAAAATCTTATAAATAGAGCTAAAAATCTAGTACCTCTTTTAGTTCCACTATTTGTTAGTGCATTTAGAAGAGCTGATGAATTGGCTATGGCCATGGAAGCTAGATGTTATAGAGGTGGACACAATAGAACAAAAATGAGGGAGTCTGTTATAGTAAAAGCAGATTATATAGCATGTGTGTTTCAAGTTATTTATTTAGGATTAATCATAGCTACTAGATTTATAGCGATTTAATAGAAGCATATAGGTGAGGTAAAATATGAGAAATATAAAGATTACAATCCAATATGATGGTAGAAATTATTGTGGATGGCAGAAGCAACCAGATTCTCTAGGGATACAAGGTACAATTGAAAAGGCTATATATGAGATAATGAATGAAGAAGTTAAACTTATAGGCTCAGGTAGAACTGATTCAGGGGTTCATGCTCTTGCACAAACTGCAAATTTTAAAATTAGTTCAAGTATAAGTATAGAAAGTGTACCAATGGCACTAAATGCTAAATTACCAAAAGACATAGCAGTTATAGAAGCATGTGAAGTTAATGATGACTTTCATTCAAGATATAGTGCAAAAGGAAAAACATATAAATATTTAATATATAACAGTAAGTTTAGACACCCAATACTTAACAGCATATCATATCAAGTAAAGTATGAACTTGATTTTGAAAAAATGTGTATAGAATCAAAAAGTCTATTGGGTACACATGATTTTAAAGGTTTTATGAGTTCTGGTTCATCTGTAAAAGATACAATACGAACAATATATGATATAAATATAAAAAAAACAGATGATTTGATTACTTTAGAAATTAGTGGAGATGGGTTCTTATATAATATGGTGAGAATTATTGTTGGAACACTTGTTGATATAGGACGTGGTAGAATTAATGAATCATTTTTAGATATAATAGAATCTAAAAACAGATCAAGATGTGGACATACAGCTCCAGCACAAGGATTATTTCTTAAAAAAGTTCATTATTAACTTGACACACCAGGCTACATGTATTAAAATATATGAGAATGTGTTAATAAGTCCACTTGCCCCGGACTTGACATAAACGGTAAAAAATTTTTATGAAAAGTAGTTAAGGAGGGACAGTTATGAAAAGTTATATAGCTAAGCCAGCTGATGTACAAAGAAAATGGTACTTAGTTGATGCTGAAGGAAAAACATTAGGTCGTATAGCAACAGAAATTGCGACAGTATTGAGAGGTAAACATAAACCAACATTTACTCCTCACGTTGATGGTGGAGATTTTGTTGTTGTAGTAAATGCAGAAAAAGTAGTTTTAAGTGGAAAAAAATTAGATCAAAAATATTACAGATACCACACTGGTTATGTAGGTGGATTAAAAGAAATATCTTATAGAGATATGATGGATAAAAAACCAGAAGAAGTTATAGCACATGCTGTAAATGGTATGTTACCTAAAAACAAATTAAGAAGTAGAATGATGACTAGATTAAGAGTATTTGCAGGTGCTGAACACACTCATGCAGCTCAAAATCCAGAAGTTTTAAACTTTAAATAAGATTAATAGGTGAAAGGAGGAGTTTATAATGGCTAACGTTCAATATTATGGAACTGGAAGAAGAAAAAGTTCTGTTGCTAGAGTAAGACTAGTTGCAGGTGAAGGAAATATATTAGTAAATGGAAGAGCATTAGAAAATTATTTTAACTATGAAACATTAATAAGAGATGTTAAACAACCATTAGTTTTAACTGGTAATGAAAATAAATATGATGTTATAGTAAAAGTTGAAGGTGGAGGATTCACTGGACAAGCTGGAGCTATAAGACATGGTATATCTAGAGCTTTATTAAAAGCTGATTTAGATTTAAGACCTGCTTTAAAGAAAGAAGGTTTCTTAACTAGAGATGCTAGAATGAAGGAAAGAAAGAAATACGGATTAAAAGCAGCAAGAAGAGCTCCACAATTCTCAAAAAGATAATTATTTATCTTTTTGGAAAAGCAAAATCCTTTATTTTCTGTTATCCAGAAAATATGGAAGCATGTTGAAATGTTGGGTTTAAGTTAATGATTGATATACAATAAAATAATAAGATATCTTATTAGGATGTTTTTCTATTGAAAAACATCCTTTTTATTGTAATAAAAGATTATATGTTAAAGTTATTGAGATTATAGTTCTATTGAGAAATGGATAAAGAAATTTACAGTAAATATAATTAAAAATTTTACATTTTATAAGTAATAGAATTTAGGTTATTAAATAATATAATTCATAATGTAAATTGTCATAATTTATTATACCTGTTATACGATACTAATTAAAAATGGGAATTTAGAGTATATGTGAATATAGCATACTTATGTAATCATATATTAATATTAAAAAATAGAGATAGATAAATACTAAAGTGAAATTTAAATGTTTGTACTAATATTTGGAATATTATAGTGTTTTTATAAGTATACATATACAGGGTGATGTTGTGAGAAAGTACATAAAACATATAATTTTTAGTTTTGTTATGGTATGTCTAGTAATAGTATCAATATTTGAAGTGAAAAATATTTCTGAAGATGTTATTAAATATATGCCAATAACAAATAAAACAATAATTCTAGATGCTGGTCATGGAGGTATTGACCCAGGCGCATTAAACAAGGATAAGAGCACATCTGAGAAAGATATCAACTTAGCAATAACACTTAAGCTTAGAGAGCTTATAGAATCAAGTGGAGGTCTTGTAATATTAACTAGAGAAGATGACAGTAGCCTCTATAAAGAAGAAAATAATAAAACAACAAGACAAAAATATAATGAGAACTTGAAAAATAGAAAAGAAATAATCTCTAATTCCAATGCTAATATGTTTGTATCCATACATCTAAATGCATTCGAACAATCTAAATACTATGGAGCTCAGACATTTTATCCTAAAGATAAGCAAGATAGCAAGGAATTATCAAAGTGTATTCAAGAAGAACTTAAAAGAGTAGTAGATAAAACAAATAACAGAGAAGTTAAGCCACGAGATGACATATACCTTTTGAAAGAAAATAATATTCCATCAGTATTAATAGAATGTGGTTTTCTATCAAATGAAAAAGAATGTAAACTTTTGACAGATGAAACATATCAAGAAAAGATAGCATGGGCAATATACATAGGTATACAGAAATATCTAAGTTGAAATAATTATAAAAATAAGTCTAAATATGTAAATAGCTTGTATTGAGGTGTTTAAAAATGCACTAATATAAGCTATTTTTGTTTTGACAAAAAAATAATTAAAATAAAAGTTAAAAAAGCGTTGACTTGGAATAACATAGATGGTATTATATATGAGTGCCCAAAAGGAGCACAAAAATAAGACAAAAGAACTTTGAAAATTAAACAGTAGGTTAATTTATAAACAAGAAACAAACCATAAAGCCAGATATTTAGATAACAATAGTATCTGAGCCTGATAAACTTTTATTTGAGAGTTTGATCCTGGCTCAGGATGAACGCTGGCGGCGTGCCTAACACATGCAAGTT
>NZ_JADGMM010000016.1:0-111721 GCF_020662275.1 Clostridioides sp. ES-S-0006-03 | reverse complement strand
CTTTAAGAACAGTTACTAAAAGCTTTACTATTTTATGTCTTACTCTATTGCATCTATATAATCCTTTACTGCTTTTCTATACTCTGTATTGGTTACATCATCCAGTTTAAAAGGTCTATTTTTGAGTGGATTCAGCCCTCCGTTTAATATTCTTTCTGCTAATATTCTTACCACAACATTATTTATATTCATTACAACAATCCTCCTTGTAATTCATTAGTTATAATTAATAATTCATTTTCTAATTCTTCGTAACTAAGTTTTTTTTCGTATATTGGATTATCTGATAAAATTATATAGCTACATTTTAATGTTTCTGATAACTCTATTACATATAAATTGTTATTTTCATTAATTATTTTTTCTTTTTCCTCTAAAGAATTGTAATAAAATTGTTTTTTCATATCTATGCTCCTATCTTAACAATGTAACATCAGAAACTGATGTGTAAGCTTTTGAACTAGAACTATTTCCTGTTCCAACATCTGTTAATAACACTTGTATTTTTAGTTGTGTAGTATTATCAATAATTATGTCTTTTTTAAATTTTGTAGAACGACCACTAGCAGTAGCATCGCATGAAAGATAAATATATTCTTTTTTTTCTCCATATATTATTTCTAATCTAGAATTTGCAAAAGTAGCCCAATTTTTATAAACTTCTAAAGTTCCTTCAATCCTTAAACAACCTTTGATATTAGGTTTATCATTATAAATAATGTATGGACTATTTACTTCTTCTACTCTTCCTGTATCTTTACATTTAACAATTAATATTGATTGTACTATAAAATTTATCGCATTAATTAAATCAGTAAATGAGCTTTGAGTACTTGCTGATACTCCTTTATATATTAAATTATCCGCTAATGCACTTTTTAATGTTTCTGTTTTTGTTTTAGTTATATCTAGTTTATCTGTGCTTAAAAATGGACTCCCTAATACAGTTGTTATATTATCTTTACTAGTTTGAAAATCAGTTTGTACACTTTGTAATGCTGCCATAATCTCCCTTAAACTGGCATTTTCAGTTAATTTTTCTGTCATATTTTCACCTCACTTATATCATATCTATTAGATTATTTGCTATTGTAATTCCTCTACTTCTTTGACCACTTATTTCTACCATTATTTCCTCTAATACTCCATCTAACTTATCACTTGTAAATCTATCATTAGCATCTGTAATACTTATACTGGTATCTATAAGCTGTATACTGCTAATAGAATCCGCTATTTTTTTAGAGGAATAAGTAGTCATTTCAGATACTCTGTTATCATCAACAGTCGCATTTATAAAATGAGTCTCTGCATTCCCATTTATAACATAAACATTTAACTCAACTTTTACTTCACTTCTAATTTCAATTGAGTTATCATCTATAATTTTAAAGTTTGTAACTACATTCTCTTTTGTAGTAACATCTATAATATTCACAACTATTCTTTGTGTTAATAAGTTATGTGTTACAGTTGCCTTAAATCCATTTTCTGTATCATCCACCCAATCGTTAATTGTGACTCTTTGAGTAGATGCTACATTCGAGCCACCTGCGATTAATTGGTCAATTTTAGAATTTAACTCTGACTTAGCAGTTTCTATATTTGTATTAACTTTTTCAATTTCATTATTAGTGTCAATAGGCACATTCTTTAATTTTTTTACTACATCTTCATTTAACAATTTATCACCTCTTTTATTTAGAGAGCTACAAAAGTAACTCTCCATTTTGAGCATAAAAAAGAACTATCCTATATAGTCCTCACCTGTTATTTCTCTATATTCTATTTCTGTTATTTTATTCTTTTTTACTGAATTTTTAACCATTTCCTTAGTCCACATTTTATTATCATAATAATATTTTATTTTATCGTAATTTAACATTATATTAATCCTCCCATCATTAAACTGTAATTTATGTTTGCATTTTCCTGTTCTAACTCTTTAATCTTTTTTAATACTTCTTGTTCTGGTGTTAAAGGTATTTCCACATACTCATATGTAATCTCTTTTGTTACCTTATCTACATACATAATAGGTGCAAAACCTTCTCTTTGTTCTGCTTCTACTACTTCATTAACTAATACTCCATTTAATTCTAATTCTTGTACTGATTTATTTAATCCATATGTTTGGTCAAAAGGCATATTGTGAATTAAATTTACCTTATATATATTATCTTCTTTATGTTCTAATCCTGTTAAATATTTTTGCATTTTAGTTCCTCCTAATTTTTAATTATAATAAGCTACTTTTTGTACTGTATGTGTGTTTTGTAATTTAACCACTTTTTGGCCAAACTCTCCTATATAAAGGTACTTAGAATTGGTACATATTGTATATACATTGTTTATACTATCACTAAAACTCCATATTTCAGTACCATTGTGGGATAATTTTTTTACAGTTTTATCGTCACTTCCACTATAAATATTGTCTTCTGAATCTATATGTACATGGTTTATCACTCCCGTATGACCTAAGAACGTCCATATATCATCTCCAATTGAAGATATTTTTCTTATTATGTTATCGTAACTTCCACTTACAATATTACTTTTAGAATCTATTGCAACTGAATACATTAAATTAGAATAATACTTTTTCCATACAAGAACTCCTTCAGAGTTTAATCTTGTTATTGAACGGTCATTACCACATATTGTAATATTATCTTTAAAATCTACAACAACTGAACGCATATAATTTGGATTATTATAATTCCAAATTTCATTACCATCAGGAGATATTTTTTTCGTTTGATTACCTGTACTATAAATATTATCTTTAGAATCTACTACAACTGAAGGTACATAAGCTGTATGCCCATTAAATTTCCAAATTTCATTACCATCAGGAGATATTTTTCTTACTGTTTTATCATCGCTGCCAGTTATTATATTGTTATGTGAATCTATACATACACTTCTAACCCAATTATCATAACCTGTATATTCCCACAATTCTATCTTGTCTTGTGATATTTTTTTTACACGATTGCTAGCATTTCCTATTATGATATTATTATCTAAATCCAAGCATATAGAACAGACATTGCTATTTGTATTAAATCTCCATACTTCAATAGGAGCAGGTAAAACCTCTTTCACAATAGTATCTAGTTTAGTTATTTTGTGTATTTCACTTTGGTTATCTTTTGTAACTAGAATACCTAAATTTTGTTGTAGTTTTCTTACAGTAGTATCATTACTTCCACTATAAACATTACTATTAGAGTCTATAGAAACACATCTGACATAATCAGTATGACCTTTAAACTCCCATATTTTTGTGCCAATTGAAGATATTTTCCTTATAATTTTATCTCTACCTCCAATATAGACCGAACCTTCAGAATCTGTGTTGACTGTAAATATATTACTAGTATTTTCATTATATTTCCATATCTCAGTTCCGTTTGAAGATATTTTTCTTATAGATTTATCATCACTACCACTATAGACATTACTATCTAAATCTACACATACTGAATATACTGAACTTGTATGACCTGTGAACTTCCATATTTCTATACCACTTTGAGATATTTTTCTTACAGTATTATCATAACTACCACTATAAAGATTGTTATCTAAATCTGTACATACAGAAAAGACATAACTTGTATGACCTGTGAACTTCCATATTTCTATACCACTTTGAGATATTTTTCTTATTGTATAATCATCACTAGCACTATAAACATTTCCATTTAAATCTACGCATACACCTTCAACATACCCTGTATGACCAGTAAATTTCCATATTTCTATACCACTTTGAGATATTTTTCTTACTGTGTAATCATCGCTGGCACTATAAATATTATTTTGTTTGTCAACACATATGGATTTTACTGGTAGTGTATGGCTTGTGAACTCCCACATCTCAGTACCACTTGTTGATATTTTTCTTATTGTACTATCATGACTGCAACTAATTATATTATTATTTAAATCTACACATACTGAATATACTCCACCTGTATGGCCTGTAAATTCCCAAACTTCTTCAACATCATCAGGCATATCTGGCATTTGTTTTATACTACTAATATTACTTGCCATAGTTTGAAATGTATCACTACTATTAGTTGGAACTTCTTTGTCAGTAATAGCAGTAGCGATTAATTCCTTTCCATTACTGACAGATTGAAAAAGTTCATTAACTGCATCTGTTAGGTTTTTAGCATTTGTGCTTAATTCGTTTACACCTATTTTTGAATCAATTTTAACACTAGAATAAGTACTATCTAGTGTTGTTATATTATCGTTTATTGTAGCCGTTATAACTTCTTTATTTGTATTACCATTTACAACAGTCACTTTTACATCTATATTACTTTCATTAAAAATTTCTATTGTATTAGAATCAACTACAGTATAAGAATTAGTCATACTTTTCTTAGTTGCTTCATCTAGTATCGCTACAAATATATTTTCTGTAACAAGATTATGGTTAACTGTAAGTTTAAAGTATTCTCCATCAGCAACCCAATCAGAAGAAATATAAGACTTACTAAAGGCTACATTTGTTGCTGCCGAAGTCATTTCTGCTATCTTCTCATTAACTTTTTCAAAGTCATATGTCAATCTGTCTTTCAGAGTATCCTTTACAATGCCATCAATTGTCTCTCTGGCTTGCATTAACTCACCTCTAGCATCAAGGCTTTCCAATTCACCAAATCTATTCTCAAACTCAGTTATTTTATTGCTAACAGTAGTTTCCATATCCGTCTTAGCAGTATCAACTTCAACTATTTTGTCATCTACTTCTTTTATTTTTGTATCTAATTTTTTAGTACTTTCATCAATACAATCTTCAACATCAGATATAACTTGATTTACTTCATCAAGTTTGTAATCTATTTGCTCTTGATTGTCTGTAAGTTTATCTTCAAATGTTTTATCATAATAACTAAAAGTGTTTTCTGTTCTAGTATCTAAATCTTGAAATTTTTTATCTGTCTGAGCTTGTACATCAAGCATTTTATCATCAACTATATTGTCTATTTCTTCAGACTTGGCATCTATCATTTCATCAAGTTGTAATTGGCAGTCAGTTAACTTATCATCAACTTGGATTTGCATATTTTGAATAGATTTTTCGCGATTTTCCTCTTGATTTTGACGTGTTAATTCATTAAACTCTCTATCGTCTTCTTGTATATTTCTTAAGTCTTCATTATAAATTCTAATCTGCTCTGCTTTATCTCTAACTTCTTCATTTCCTAGAATAGTTATTTCAAGTTGCTCAACTCTTTTAGTCAATTCTTTATTATTCTTTATGATTTCCTCAGCTTGAGATATTAAGACTAATAAGACTCCATACTCATCAGTCGAAGTAATGTCATCATCATTTATCATACCTTCTTCGACTCTATAATAAAGGTTACTGGTATTAAGTAGGGTACCATCTTTTACAAGAGATAATTGAAATGTATTTATACCAACACTAGATAATGCTTGTCTACTAAGTTCTATTTCTACAACACCATTTTCTGCATCTACAACTTCACATTCACCATTGACTTTAAATCCGTCACTTTTTGTGATACTAACTAAAACTCTATCATATTCAGATAAATCTATTATTTCATCTTTATTTTTTAGTATTGCTTCGATATAGGCTGTTTTAACATCATTTTCATTGTAAATAAAATAGTCTAGTAATCTTTTGTTTATCCTATAATTACTAAAATCGACTTCTATAGTATGATTCTTTATTTCATAATTTTTCAAAAGTATCACATCCTACTGTTCTTTATTTTGTTTTGCTTCTTCTAACTCTTTTTTAAGATTATTTATTTCTTCTTGTTGTTGCATATTAAGTGCTTTATGTAATATAAGCTCACTATGTAAATTCTTTATTTCTTCTATCGCTATTGTATATGCATTTTGTATATTTACTTCCATTTTATTTCCCTCCTAATTTATTAACTTTCTCATATAATTCACTAACTATCATTTCTAATTCTTCTCTTTTTTGTATATCCTCTTGAAGTGCGGTAGCTACAACTGTTGTATAACCAGATGGACTAAACATTAATCCATTTTCTTCTCCAAAATCATATAGAAATGTTTTTCCAACATAGCTATCTTTAAAATCATTGGCAATAAAACCTATTTGACTATCTGCGAGGGCTCTATCTCTTTCCGCTATATAATCAAATGTTGCAGGTTTAAATTCGTCTCTTATAAAATCTAAGAATGGAGTTGGAATTACACTTGAACGAGACCTATTCTTGATGTCTTTTATGTAAACTATATTCTCTTTAAATTTTTTATCAGATTCACTAAGAGTCGAACGAGAGTATATATGTCTCCATTTATATTGGTTGCATCCAAGGTCGGTTACAGAACGTTCTGGATAGAATGAATAACCTGTATCTGATAATCTTTCTCCATTTGTAAAAGCAAATGTAGCCCCTCCACATCTTATAAACGTATCATCTTTCTCAACTATAAAATGTTCTTCTCCGTCAACATATATTTCAGCCGTATCATATCCTACCCAAAAATAATTATTACTATCATATTTAAGTCTTATTGCTGATGCTTGACTAGAACCATCAGACTGTCTTGCATCTATTGCAAATCCAGACCGACTGCTTCCAAATAATCGGATTATTGGTTCATGACCAGATGGAGTGGTTAATATATCACATGCGACAGCTCCTTGGTTAACAGTTAAACCAGACCTACTTATAACAACATAATCGGATATATCATTAAATCCAAATTGAATTTTATCAGGTTTAATCCCTACAATTGAGCCACTACCATTTCTAGTGACCATCATTGTTATATCATCTTTAGTTAATTTAATTTGAGCAGCATTTGTTTTAGTTGCACCATCCACTTTCGCTACTTCTAGTTTTATTTCTTTAGCTGTAGCATTTATTTGAGAAAATTCCTCTGAAACACTTCCACCCATACCTTTAAGAAATACACCATCAAGAGTATTTTTTAGTTCATTAACCTTTAAATTATACTTTGCGAATCCATTTGTAACTAGAATTACATCTGAAGGAGTGATTATATTATCAGATATAACTGAATTAATTATTGTTTTAAGATTATTATGTGTATTGTCTAAAGCTGTTTTAGAAGTATTAATTGCAGCAATACTTGTACTATCACTATTTGATTGGCATCTATCAATTATTTTTTGTATTTGAGTATATAAACTTGTTTTATCTGTATTCAATAAGTTTATTTCAGTCTCTATTTGAGCTTTTTCAATATCTGTGACTTCATCATCTTTAAAATATTCATTGATATTAGAATTAAATAATCCTAAATCAGAGTTAAGTTTAATTATAAGTTTATTTGTATCTTCTCTTAACTTAGTAAGTTCACTAGAATCATTAAAATTTTTAGTTACTTCCTTTACAAATATATTTATATTATCTGCTTTTTGGTCTATAACTGAGATATTTTCTTTTATGTTTTTAGCATCTTCCTGTATAGCCCCAACTGTTTGGTGTATTCCATCTATATCTTTTTCTACAATTATAAATCTATCTCCAAATTCTTTATCTGTCTCATATAAAGCATAGATATCTTTTTGTATATTTTTCTTTGCATCTCCATCATAGCTTATACTAAATATATCACTATCATTAGGTACTTCAGTATGGATTCCATTATCATTTATAACTATTAAAAACCTTTTATTACTTCTATCCAACATCAAGTTAGAAGTTTCAAGCTTATAAGGATTATCTACATTCCAGTATATATACTTTCTATTTGTTGATTCATCCTGTACAGTATAAACTTCTTCATTATAAGTCACTATACACCCTGTTATTCTTATATAACTTAGTGTATAACTATTATCATATATTGCCATTAAGACACCACACTTTCTGGAACATTCATTCTATTGAATTTTTGTCTATTGAGTAAGTACTTTTTCTTATTAACTGAATCCATAGTATGTTTTGATTTAGTTAAATAATCAGAAATAGTTCTTGTATTATCTTCCTTTAATTTCTTATTAGATAAATCCAAATTTAAACTTCCATCTTTAAAGTTTTGTGTATATCCAACAAAATATATTATATCTTCAGTATTTTCATTTCTATCATAAAATATAATTATGTCTCCTACACTTAATGATCCATTCCAATGTTGTCTAAACTCCATATTAATAATTCTACTTAAAAAATTAACAGAGTCTATTGTCCAATCAATAGTTGGCCTACATTTAAGTTCTAACTCTCTTTCACCTGTTTTAATTAAGTCTTCAACCTCCAAAAATGAATCATTTGTATAAGTATCACAATAAATAAATTCTTTTAATTCTTCTAGTAATATTTCATTAAAAATTAATTGTCCATTTTCATTAGTTGCGGTTTCTCTCTTACACAATATGTTTATTTGCTTTATACTATCTTCTAATTCTAATACTTGTTGTTCTAAATTTTTTATAGTTACTTCAAGTATTACTTTTTCATCATTATTCTTAGTTATATCTGCTGCTACTTTGGCAGCATTAATAGTATCTTTATTTGTCTCATATGTCTTTTTAATACTATATAGTGCATTGATGGTAGAGTAGATTACTTGGAGTTTATTTTTATTGTCCCTTAATTCTTTTTTCTTTTTATTCTTTTCATCTATTAATTTTAACCACTCAACTTCTCTTAACTTAATCATCTCATTATACTTAAGTATTGCAGTAACTAAGTCTTTACTCATCTCACCATTTTCTAAAAAATAAGAGTAGTTTTCAATATATTTATATCCTGTTACAGTAGCTCCAATGATGTCCATTTCTTCATTTCCAACTAAAGTCATTCTAGTGACTATTTCATCTGAATTTCTAGTCTTTTCATGTGATTTTATATAGTTATCATAAGATAATACTAATTCTATATTGTCTCCAAAGCTATCCACATCATATAAATGTACTTTTTTGTTATATGTATCAAACTGAACTACACATCCAAATTCCTCTTTAATATCATTAATTAAAAAATCATGCCAATTACTATCTACACTTTCTTGCCACCTTACCTTTTCTCTTTTTTCTCCTGTCTCAGTAGTTTCATAACCTATTGAATCATCTACATTGCCTAAAGTCCATCCAGTTTCTTCTTTCATATAATCATTGAGACTTATTATTCCAGCGTCCTTATCTTCTGTAAATAGCTGTAGTCCCATATCTTCAATGTTTAAATTTATCTTACCCAGTTTAACTTCTGCGGATGTTGCTCTAATAACTTTATTTTTATATCCATCTTCTTTTATTTCTTTTATTACAAAATACTCTTTATTATCTACACATATAAACCGTTCGTTACTTACTTCATAATACAATGGATTTATTATTTTTTGGAATGAAAAGCGATTTGTTATAAATTTTGGTATGGTAAATTGAATTTCATCTGTACCATCAATGCTACGAGTTAAACTATCTATAAATTCTATTGGAATTTCACCTAGAATTTCTTTGTTAACTTTATGGAGGGTTATATTATACTCTCTTTGGATTTGTTTGAGATTCACATTAAAATGCATATTTTATCACCTTCTTTACATTAAAAAAGTCCATCATTAATGATGGACTAAAATATTTTATTAATTGTTAAATTATGGTATAATTTGTTATAGTAAGGAATTATAAATCGAAAGTGCTAAGAGTGGTTGTTTCTATATTTAGCCTACTTCTTCAAAGGAAGGAGGTGAGCCTCACTTTATTTTTTTATAGGGAGGTGAATTTATGGAAACAGTAGTGTTTAATATTTGCCTAAATATTGTATCAAGTTTAATAGCTTGTTACATATATGATAAAGCAAAAAACCACTCAAACGCCAATAAGAGTGGTTTCAAAAGATAAATTGATTTTTAATTAACTTTAAGGAAGCAATCACTCTTTGTATTAAGTAGATTAAATTCCTTACTTTTATTATACCCTTAAATTTATTAATCTGCAATAATTATAGCTTGAATTATTATAAAAAGAGCCACTTGTTTAAGGTGGCGTAGATAAGTAGTAATTCTTGTATAAAATATTTTCAATCTTCTGTTATTTATATTATAACTTTATTCTACTCTCGTAGTCAATATAATATTAAATTCAACATGATGGTAAATTATGGTATAATAATCTTAGAGACTACATGAAAAACTATTAGGGTGAATTTTCATATACATAAGCCTCCCATGTCAAATAAAGAGGGAGGTGATATTATGAAATATCTGATTTGTTTGCTAACGATAATAACATTTCTTACAACCATAACAGTCAGTTTGATTAAATTGGTTCAGAATTTGAATAGACTCTTTAAAGAGATAGATGAGTTTAGAAAAACGTTGCAAAAAATTAAGAATCACCCGAACGGCAATTCAGGTGATTCTTCTTCCAATTAGCAACTTGCTTATTTTATGAAGAGACACCCTAGCGTAAATAGTTGTAGTCTCTTTTTTTATGTCTTTAATGATATAATTTATATCATCTATATAACTATTATACTCCAATATTGTCATTATAGTCAATATTGTCATTATCTTCATTAAATATTTTTCTAAAATAAAAAAGTCATCCTATAATAGAATGACTTCTTAGAACATAAGTCTCTTTAAATAAAGAGCGTGTTCGGAATGGTAATTATATTATATCATATCTAACAAAAAGAATCACTAGAATTTTCCAGTGACTCTTTTAATACATACGAACACCAATGAGATATTGTGGTAACTACATTATAACATATATTTTCATAATATTTTAATATTTAGTTTTTCTTACTATTTCTTTGGCAAGTTCATCTTGAGACTTTTTAATCATTTTTTCTACTTCTTTTAATATATCCCTATTCATAGTACCTTGTACACTAACTAATGGAGCATTGTAATTAAATTGATTTTGATTAGATTGTTGAGGTTGATAACTACGACCTCTAGGTACTGAATAATTGCTATATTCACCAACACCTAATTTATCTTGAATATCTAACATATCCTCCATTACTTTTTTAGCAATTTCAAGGTTACCAACTAATTCACTTTTTATAATAGCCCCTGTAGCCCCTAATCCATCACCATACTTATCAGCAAAATCAAGCAATGTTTGTTGTAAATCATGAACCTCACCATTTATGTCTGTAAATAATCCTGTATTTAATGCTTCTTTGATTAATCTAGCTAATTCTTCTTTAGTATACTTATTATCCAAATCTTCTTTAGCCTTATCTGCTTCATCTTGGAGTCTATCACTTTCATCATCATACATATCATTTACATCTTTATCAATCTGGTCTTGAACTAAATCTTCTAATGCTCTCTTAGCCTCTTCTAATTCTTTTCTTAATTCCTGTACTTTCTTTTGTCCTGATAGTGAACTATCTCTTTCAGCAATATCCAATTTCTTTTGAAGTTCTTCTATCTCTTTTGATTTATCATCATAATCACGCTGATAATCTGCTTTATCTCTAGCTTTATTGTAGGCTTCTTTTTCTTTATTAAGTGCATCAAGACGTTTTTTAAGTTCATCATCTATCTGTTTCTTACGTTCTTCAATTTGCTTTTCATAGACTTTAGTTATCTCATCTTCTATTTCTTTGGTAGTTTCTAACTTTTCTTTTAATGCTGCTTTAATTGTAGCATCTAACTTAGCCATTTCTTTTTCAGCATCAGGAATTTTATCCATCATTAAATCTAAATAAGCATCAACTAATTCTTTTGCTTCATCAAAGTTATCATTACTTTGAAACAGCTTATCTAGTTGTTGAATATAGTTAGTTATAGTACCATCATCTCTAAATTGAAATCCAAAGCCTTGAAGTTTACCTTTTATTTCATTTTGACTTTGTTTCATGTAAGCCGTAGTTTCGCCCATTTCTTTTTTCTGTTTTTCTAATAAATCTAGTTTTTGTTGAAGCAAATCATTTTTTTCAACTCCAAAAGCACTTCCCATCAGTACATCTAATAATTCAAGTTGATTATTTATATCTTCAACATCCCTACTCATAGATGTCCACTCAGATTCTTTGTGTAGCTTCCAAGCCTCATTTCTTAATTCTTGTTCAGCTTTCGCTATATCCTTTGTGGCATTTACTACTTCTTGTTTTTCTTCAACTACTTTTGGTAGTTCAGTAAACATGATATTTAAATATTCATCACAATATTTCTTAGTTTCATCCCAAGCTTTTTTAGCATCTTCATATTTCTTCTTAGTCTTATCAGATGCTTTCTCTTTATTTGCTTCTGCTTCAAGTTTAGCTAATTCTTTTTCTTTTTTTATAGATAACTCTTCATAATTTGTCATGTTTCCATCAGAGTTAAACTTGAAACCTTTATCACTCAATACCTTTTTAAATCTATTTGCTTCATCTTTTGCAAGAGATTCTTTTCTATTTAAAAGTCTTTCCTGCTCTTTATATAGTTCATTTTGTTTTTTAAGATAATTGAGTTTCTGCTCATTAGTAGCATTTTTCATTTGTTTATCTAACAAAGACAATTCATTTGTTACTTTTGAAAGTTGGTTCTCTAATTCTTTAAATAACTCTATTTCATATTTTATAATAGCATCAAAATTTTTATCTATTGGAGTGTCTTGAGTTAGTGTTTTAAGAGCTTTTATTGGTGCTGTTGCTCTTGATACTGCCCTTGAAAATAAGGATGGTTTTGTTACAGGAGTTTCGTCACTTATGGGAGCTGGTTCTGATGTTCTAGGTTGAGCTGATAAATTAGTTGGGATTGGTTGTGGAGTTTCTGTAGAATTTATAGATTGTACACTTTTCCTATCACTCTTTCCTCCACCAAGCCCAGCATTATGAGCAAGGTCAACAAGTCCACTTGTTACTTTTGAAATTATACTAACATGACCTATAATATTGAAGCTTTTGTCGCTTATCTTTTTATTCTCAGTTTGGTTGATTTTATTATTTGCGTCAGTTGCATCTGCTTTTAATTTAGCCCATTTAGGACTTAGTGTTTTTTTATCAACACTATCTATCCCAGCAATAGCTCCTTCTACCGCTGCAATTACTTCAACTTGTTTATCAGGAGGCAATTTATCTATTTCTTCAACTAATGAATCAATATCTCCATTTGCAAGAGATTTTATTATGTTTATTTTTACATCTTTATTTAAATCTAAAGCATTTAATTTCTCAACCTCATCTAATGCTTCTGGATTATTTACTATAAGGTTGGCTATAATATCTTTATTATCAGGAAAGTCATCATAGAGACTTTGAATTAAATATAACTTATCTGGATTATTCAATATAAAATTTAAAACTTTATCTTTTTGCTCTTCTGGTGTAGTATTATATAAATCAATTGCACTTCTTAATTTATCTGCATTTTCAACAGCAAAATTAATAACAGCGGTTTTAGTATCTTCGGGAGTCTTACTATATAATTCTTGAAATTCTTCTAATTTATTTGGATTATTAATTACAAATTCCGCAAATACTTGTTTTTTCTCTTTTGTATCTAAACTAGTATAGACTTCTTTTAGCTCATCAAAGTTTTCTAAATTATTTATATTGATATCATAGTCCATTGCCATTGTAGGATTATTTTTAATCCATTCAACTACAGCTTGATAATCTTTTAATCCTTTTAAACTATCTACATTATCAACTATAAATTTATTTGTAAATGTTGAACTTGTAGGGAGATTCTTTATTGTATCTAAAAATACTCCTACCTGTTCTATATTCACACCTGAAGATTCAAGTTTTAATTTTACTTCGTCTCTACCATCAAGTTGTGTAATTGAATCTAATTGTTTTTTAAAGTCTCTATTTTCTACCTGTAGTTTAATTTCTTTTGTAACAGGAGTATTTAATATATGGTCAACTACATCATTAGCTTCTTTTGCTTTTGATTTTAAAGGATTTTTATTGCTTGAAGATTTTCCTATAGCTTCTTCAGTAGAATTTTTCGCATCTTCAACAGGGTCTTTTTTATCTTTGTCACCCTTTATTTCTTTTAGCTTATTTTGAATCCACTCAATAGTATCAGATGCTAAATCCTTAACCTCTATAGTAAAAATTTTATTTGCTATTTCAGAAGAACTAATAGTTTTAATATCATCTTTAGCTTTTTCTATTTCGGCAATTACTTCTACTCTTTTATCTGGTGGTATGCTTTCAATGGCTTTACCTAGAGCGTCTATATCCCCTTCTGTTAACGCTTTATAGATGTCAATTCTTACTTCTTTACTCATAGGAATTTTATCTAATGAGGTTATTAAATCTTGTATCCCAAAGTTATTTTCATTTTTATTTAAATATATTTCAGTTATTTTCTCTTTTGGAATATGTTCTAATGCATCTTTTAAACTTGTAGCATTATATAAAGCATCTTTCCCATCAGCTAATAGGTATGTCTTTAGTTCTGGTGGTATTTTATTATATATTTCTGAGATTTGTACAGCCTTTTCTAGTCCAACACCATCTGTTTCTAAACTAGTTCTAAGCTTAGATGGTATCTTCTTATATTTAGAAGTTAACTCTAATACCTTTTTGCCACCTTCATCTGCACCCTTTTGTTCTATGATAGTATTTATTTCTTTTGGAAATCTATCATACATTTGCTTTAATGAATCAGCTTCTTGTAATGTTGTGGTAGGATTTGCTTGAATGATTGTAGTAACTTCTTCTGGGACTTCCTCATACTTCTGTTTTAAACTATCTATTATTTGATTTACATTAGCTTGACCTGAATCATCACTTAAAAGTATTTCTGGGGTTATGGTAAACGTACCTTTTCCAAATTTGTTATCTAAGTCATTTTGAAGTTTAGTTATATCTGGGTCACCAGTTTGTAACTCCATTAAAACATCCATTGTGAACTTCAATACATCAGTGGAACTTGCCCCTGTTCCTAATAAAGAATCTATCATACCTTTAACTTGGCTAGGAACTTCCTTAGTATTTTTAATGTCAGTTAATATATTTGCATCAACTTTCACATCTCCAGTTATTGTTGTTGTATCTAAGATGTTTTGTATGCTATCAAATTGATTTTGAAGTTGCATTGCAAATTCATCACCATTGGCCAAATCTAATTTTGTCTTACCAAACTTCGCTAATAATGTATTTATTGATGTCATATCCTTAATACCATTAGGATTAACTTGACCAAATAAATTTTCCCATATATTAACATCTGTATTAGTCGCTTTAGCTATGCTCTTAGCTGTTTTATCTATTGTTTGATTATATTTCTCTATATCTTGTGTTCTAGCAAATTCTTCATTGGCATCTTTAAGAGTTTTAGATAAATCTCCTACATCAACTTTTCCACTTCTAACAGCAGTAAGTAATTTATTAACTGCTTGTTCTGTGTCTACTAAAGTATCTGGTGTAACCTCACTAAAATCAAATAAACTCTCAAGTCCAGCAAAATTAGACTTATCATTTCCTTCTAATCCACTATAAAGAGTTTTATTCTTAATGTTAGAGAAAATTCCATCTCCTATTTCTTTTGAATATCCTTGAATCTTGCCCACTTGATTTCTATACATTTCATCATATTTGAAATATATCTTCTCTTCTTCTGCTTTAGCTGACATCAATTCATTTCTAGCTTTATCTCTTGCTCTGCCAGTTGAATTATTATATTTTTCTATTGCTTTTTCTTGTCTTTTTTTATTCTTTTCAACTTCTGCCGTATAATCTTCCTCTATTTTTACAAGCTTACCAGTTTCACTTTCTCTCATTCTTTCTTCCAAAGTTTTATTTGGATTTTTACTTGGAGAATTTAATTTTTTAGCAGCTGTTTCTGCATTGTCATGTTTATCATAGGACATCAATCTTTCTTTTGCATTAATAGCTCTGTCTATTTCAGCAATTAAATCAGTGACCTGACCTTTTAAAATAGGTATTCCATTTTCATCTGTACCTATAACTGAATCTGGTTTTATTTTTCCAATCTGTTGTTTTAGTTCATTTAATCTATTATTATCTTCTTTAGACTTATTTTCTTTTTTAGATAAATTATCATATTCTTCTGCAAGTGCTTGTAATTGAACCTTTTGGCTTTCATATGAATTAATTTGTTGCTTTGAAGTTTGTATATTTTTCTTTCTAGCTTGATATGCATTTTCTTCTCTGTTTGCATAATTTTCTAATCCCCTTGCTAATAAACTAATTCCCGCAAATGCAGCAGTTAATACTAAAGAATTTCCTACAGTAGAAGCAATACCTTTGCCAAAGTTCATAATTCTACTATTCGCTAATGATTGCCCCATATTTTTTAAGCCATTATTTACTATTGAAGCACCTTTTTTTACCGAAGAAGCATTTTCATTTACTTGTCTAGTTGCTTTTGATACTTTTCCAGAGGTAGCCAATAATTCCTCATTAGAGCTAACTATAGCCTTATTAGAACCTGATAATTCTCTATTTTTTGCCACTAAATCTTTATATGACTTTGAGATTTTACCATTAGCTAAAGCTGTTTGATTTGAACTTATTCCTAATTTTTTATAATGTTTAGATAGTTTAGCTGTTTCTAAGGATGTATTTTTTAAATTGGGAACACCCTTTTTAGTAGCTTTATTCATTGCTGTAGCAGAAAGTGCATATCCTTTAGTTGCAATGGTAATTCCTTTTATCTTTCCTTCAGTTCCAACTACTGCTCTGTTAAGTTCTTTCATTTGCTCTTGGGAATTCATGCCTAATGAGCGTTTTGAATATTTAAAGAAATCAAGTCCTGAACCCACTAAATTAGGAACAGTTTTTTTAGTTCCTAATGCTTTGATTGTCATAAACAAAGCCGACAAACTTGCCAGTGCTACAGGAAGCGAAATATGCATTTTATCTGCTGCCTTAGTTATCCCATTTAAAATTCCAGTAACTCCAGATAATCCATCCAAACTACTCTTAAACATATCAGTTGATATAGTATCTGTAACTAATTGTTTTAGACTTTCTTTTAACTTTATAATCTTTCCTTCTGCTGAATTTATAAATCTCTCATTTTCTTTATCAGCAGACCCTACCATTAACCCCTGTTTATACTGTTCCTGATAAGCTATGACATGTTTCCAGTTGTTCATTAAAGCTACAAAACTATTTATGTGATATTTTCCAGCCGCTGCTTCGGCGATACCATTTTTTTGGGCATCATTAAGGTCGCCCCATTTTGTATTTAACTCACCTAGAACATCCATTGTTCCTTTTATTTCACCAGTTTGTTTATTCCAAATATCTATATTGGCTAGTTGTTTGAAAGCTTTATTTGTCTTATTAGCCTCTAATGTTCCTTCCTTAGCTGAAGCCTTTACTCCTGCTAGGTTCACTGCAATACTTTTTAAAGCTGTACCTGTTTTTTCCAAATTGTTATCCATAAGGCTTTTTATCCTTATGTTCTTACATTTCTTATTAATGTAAGCTCAGCATACATTTTCACCTTCAACTTAATGTTAAGGTGGAGGACACTCGTGGGAAAATTCTATTCTATACTATTTTAAACATAAAAATAGCATAGGTTCATTTCCTATGCGTTACGGTGATTAAAGTTTTTTAATTCTTTAATTTACCTCGGTGGTAACATCTCAGCCTTCACCGATTTTGCCCCCTCATAATATTAATTATTTCTAATTAACACGCCAAAAGTTTAGCATTTTGAGTACTTTCTTGCATTCCAACCACTAATGCAATTGAATCTTCCATTGAAGTTCCAAATCCAGCTAATACACTTGCACTTCTCTGTAAAGCGGCTCCAACGTCCCCAGTTGTAACAGCAAAATTATTCTTTCACACCCTCGATTTCTCGATATTTATTAGGGGAATAGACTATACCACTATCCATTTAGGATACTCATTGGTAGTCGTTGCGACCTTTCCTTATCAATTGACTTAGGACTGTGTCTCAGGATTATCCAATCTCTAATCTTATTACCATACCATTGTAATTAGCAATGCCACGCTTCAATTTCTTTAACGCTTGGTAATTAAAGCTCTAAGGATTTTCCCTGATATTCTGAGTTCAATTATATATTACTATATAAAGGGGCTATTTTGTTAACCAGCATAATTGGCAAGGTCTGAGAACTTTGTTAGATTATTATAATCTTTTCCTGCACCTTGCAATTCAGTACGAAGAGGTTTTAAACTGTTAGCCACCCCACCGTATGCTGACATTATTGATGTCAGATACTTATTTGAATCTTCTTGTGATAAATCTGAAACATTACTAAATTGAGCTGATTTTTTTGCATACTCCATAGCATCGTTGACATTATGTATTCCTGTTTGTAAAGCTTTTGATGTTCCTTCAATTATGTCAGTACTTGAACGAGCAACGCTTATACCAGCTTCAATTGCTGAATTTTTTACATTCTTTAATTGTTCACTTGTCCCTTCAAAGTTATCAGGTGCTACTTTCATCATATCTCTTAAAGCACTATCTAATTCAATAATGGTTGTTTTAATGTTTCTTACACCATTTGTAATAGACATACCTATCATATTACCTAGAGTGTAAGTTCTCATCGAGCCATATAAATCACTAAAGAAACCACTTGTTGTTTTTACACTAGTTCCTAATCCTGTGAAATTAGATTTCATATTATTTACTCTATTTTTTATTGCATCTAATTCCTTTACTTTTTGACCTAGAGGCATACTATTTAATTGCATTAATTCTTTTTCGAGTTTATCAATTCCAGCAGTTGATTGACCCAATTCTAAACATTTTTGTCTAAGCCTATTCAAATCTGAAATTACTTTAGAAAGATTCATATTAAATTTAACATCTAGCTTAGTATTTTTAATAGCACCTTCTACTTCTTTAACCTTGTTTTTCATTGATTCTAAACCAGTAATTGCAGCGGTCATTCCACTACTATTCATATTTCTAAAATCTAAACTTTGTATTTTTTTTAAATCATTTAACATGGCATTTAGCTGAGAAGAATTAGCATACTTAGAATTTGATAGCTTAGCTATTCTTGATTCTAATTGAGCTGCATCTTTTTGAAGTGTTTTAAATTGAGCCGACATACTATTATTTATATTCGGAAGTTTAAATTTAGAAATTCCATTTTGAACAGCTTGTACATCAGATAGTAATCTTGACATACTCTCGAATTTCAATCCCTTTAATTCTGTACTAGATAATCTAGTTAATTTCGAGGACAACTTGTCTAATTCATCTAATTGAGCATTATTTAAAAATCTATTCTGTCTAAGTTTACTAATCTGATTTTGCATTTTTTCTATATCAGCTTGAGCTTTTTGAAAAGTTGTTGCTAAAGACCTCTGCATATTATCAAATGCACTATCGTTAACTTGAGTTTTCCCTTTTAGATTATCTAATGCAGAACCTAGATTAGAGATTTGATTAATAGTTCTGGTTAATTGCCCATTTAATTCTGTATATGACTGGACATTCGTAGTCTTGGACATTTGTTTTTCAATTGTATTTTTCTTATTAATTAATTTCTGATAATCGGATAGTAAACTATTTACTCCCAAGCTAGAACCTTTGCTGGATTTACCTCCAAATAAGTTGTTTTGAGTTTTTGCACTTAAAGCGTTGATTTTAGTTAAAACACTTTCTAGTTGTTTCAAGTTTTTTAATGAGGATGTATTCATCTCCACATTTAGCTTTATATTATTTTCCTTAGCAGATGTCTGTAATGATTTCAGTTGGGCTTTAGCTTTTTCATCATCCAGTTCTATACTGGTCTTAATCTTAAATTCACTCATTAAACCACACTCCTTTTTTACATAAAAAAATAGAAGACTATTTAATCTTCTACTTTATACTATATCTTACATATTCTCATTATTTATTATTTGCTGTATTTTCATTCTAAATATTTGAACATCTTCAAATATTTTATCTAAAATTGATTTATCACTTTCTGGTTTCTGTGCCACCATTTCATAATCTTTATATTGCTTACAATTAGAATTCATTTTTATTACAAGTCTCAATATATGGACTTCCTCTCTTATTTCATCTATATCTTTTGGAATATAATCATTATCATAAATTATATTTCTATCATGAAGTAATACTATTCTTATATTGCTTATTTTTTTTATATTTATTTTAATTTTCTCTTTGTTTTGTATAAAATATAATTCATTCTTTTCATTAATAAGAAATCTTCCCCACTCATATACTTTATCTTCTAATTTTGTAATTTCTTCATCTGTAGGTACTAATTCTTCTATACTCTTAACTTCATTAACTTTAGTTTTTTTAATTTCAATGTCCTTGTTTTCTTTTTCAGCAATAGTATTTTTAGACTTATCATATTCATTTTTAAATATTTTCATTTCGTTTTCTATGACTATCTTACTACTTTCCATTTCTTTAATTTTCTCTTGAATATCTAAATTTTCTATGTTCTTATATTCAGGAATATAGAATACCTCATGTGTACCTGATGTAAATGTAAAAATTAAACTTATTTTTTCAACAAAAATATATTTATTATATGCAGGAACTATTGATATAATTTTCATTACATTTTTTTCTCTTGTCTGCATATTAAACCTGACATCTAATAAATCTTTTATATCTTTTTCTAAAATTGAACTTGAATTTCCATAAACAAAATATATTTTTCCATTATCACACAATACAAATCTAGGACTATATGAGTTACCAGAAATTTTACATTTTGTCATAGATTTTTCCATCTCTATTTCCGATTTCGATTTTTTTCTATTTCTTTCTGCTATTCGTTCTAATCTAGCTTCTTTTTCTTTGGCATCATCTATTGCATTTGATATAAAAAAACAAATAATAAATAATCCTAAAACTGCTCCTATAAAGATTAAACCACCTAAATATTCTTCCATAATATTTCCCCCTATACTCTGATACTTCAATTATATCAACTCTAAAGGAAAATTTATACTACAAAAGGAAATAGAAGTCAAAACTCCTATTTCCACAACATCATTTACTCAAATATTTATCAATATCTTCTTTACTAGCCTCTTCTATGTAATCTATCATACAAATTGGAATATCCCTACTCCTAGAAACATCTCCAATTTCTTCTACTCTTATTTTCTCATTTCTTACACTTTTTAATATTCCAATAAATCCATAATACTCATGGTCATATATAGCATATGTTTTCCCTATCTCAACCATAACTCCTCTTATGTAATCATTATTTATCATGAATCTTTTAAGTACCTTATTATTCTCTCTCAATATCTTATTTACAAAATATATCTGACCTTTTCCAGTCACAACAGGTGTTTGTCTAATTACAATATTTCCTTCTTTATCTATACCAGCACTCTCAGAAATTTCTAACACTTTCAAATCCATTGACTTCTGAGTTGGAGAATTGTGGTCAGCTCTTTTCTTTTTAATCAAATATTCATTATTTCTCATCCACTCAAATAATCTATTTTGTCCTATGTCTACACCATTCTGATTTAATATCTTAGATAATTGAGCAATTAGTATTGAGCTTGATGAACACTCTATTGCATTAGCTAATTCAAGTTTTGGTTTATTTTTCTCTTGTTCTACTCTTAACTTTTCTTTAGTAGCTCTCTCATTTTTGAGTTCTGTTAATAATTGTATAGTCCAGTCTGGATCATTAATCGCTTTCTCTAATGCTTCATTAGTCATATAAGCTCCATGTTTTCTTATTGCAGGTAACACCTCATCAAATACCCAATTTTCAAATTTTTCTGCATTCGGCAACCTACTATTCATAATTAATCTATACAAATCACTCTCTGGAATAATATTTACCTCTAAAATTTTATCTTTACTTTGAGGATGAGGTATGTGGTGTTTTAGGGTACACCTGCAATGTGTTTGTATTGCATTATTTGGTTTAACATATCCAAGAACTTTTGCTATATCTGTAGCAACAAAATAGGGTTTATTTTCAACTTCAATTGTTCTTATCTCTCCAAACAATTCATTGTTAAAGCTTATTACTCTTTTTTCATCTTCTCTATTAATTATTTCCATAATTAATACCTCCTTATATATTGTTTTTTCTATAAGGAATGGTATATAATATCATTAGTATAGAATCATATACCATAAAGGGGTTATTCAAACTTGGTTGGGTGAATAACCCCTTTTCCTATCCTTATTTTTATAACATTTAGTATTGTAATAATACTTGTTGTTATATTTGTATTATATTACCAACATTTTGTTATGTCAAGTATATATTTCATAACACTTTGTGTTATAATATATGTATAGGAGGTGTTAGAACATGATTGGAGCAAAATTAAAACAACTTAGAATTAAAAATAACTTAAAACAATCAGATGTAGCGTTATTGCTAAATGTAACGCAAGGAGCTGTAGGTATGTATGAAAATGATAAGAGAACTCCCTCAGCAGAGCTAATTGTTAGATTAGCAGAACTTTTTAATGTCACTACAGATTATCTTTTAGGTCATACAGAAACTAATTATTCAGTCAATGCAAATATACCTGAAATGCCATCAATCGTAAATGAAGAAGATACTTTTATATATAATATACTTGATGAAAAAAAAGACATTGAATCTTTAGAAGACATGAATAAATTGTTAGAAAATACTGATTGTAATGATGAAGTCAAAGAAGTTCTTAGGAAATATATTCAACTAAATGAAATTGATAAAAAAGTTATAGAGAGAATTGTAGATAATGCATATGAACGATTAAAAGAGGAGGATTAATATATACCTCTTTTTTTTGTAATGTAGTGGTCCAATGTTGAAATTCCAATATGTATCCATATTGGACACACTTATATTTTTAGAAGTTGCTAAATACAACATCTGAATTTATTTGATTATTTCAAATTGTCTTAAATAGTCCAAATACTCTTGTTTTATTCTATAAAAATGTAAATCGCTCATATTTTCCTCTCAAAAATTAAAAAGAGATAGATTTTTCTATCTCTTGAATTATAGTTTCCATTTAAGGCTGGATACACCTAAATTGTTTTAATTAAAATTCACGCTTAAAGTGGTGAAACACTCAACATTAAAATAAGCTCTCATGGTGGCTAAACACCGAACAAAATGTGCGAATTATGCACACTTGTTGAAATTCCAATACTTTCAGCCATAAAAAACAACCTCTTATGTTCGATTTTGAAAAATCAAGGTATAAACACAAATAGTCATTTTTATGAAGCCTTAGAAAAGCATATAAGAGGTTGTATTTTTCACAATAAGAAAAGATACCTTCATTAAGAAAGTATCTTTTAAAATTTCATTACTAATAATTCTAAACCGCCTATCTAGGCTGAAAATAATCTAAAACATCCATCTGGACACTTATATTATAACATACTATAAATTTCCATCTATTTAGGTTTACGTTTCTTTGTACTAGTTTTTGTATATGATATTCCAGTTCCAGGTATACTCAATGTAGCTGATTTTCTTCCTTTTGAATTAACTGATACTCTAGCACCTTTAACACCAGCACTTATCCCTACACTTTTCTTACCTAAATTTAATTTTACTCCACCACCTAGATTTATGCTTTTTCTAAAATTAAATCCCACAGATACAACCTCCCTTATATATTTCAAATAAATATACTTAAAATTATATTTGTCATACACTTGTCATCATTGGTATATCTAGTATCTATATCTTTTTATGCTTTTTCTTTTTATATACTACTCCAGCAGCCACAGCTATAGTTCCAGCTCCAACACCATATGTAATATTTCTACTTTTCTCTTCTTCTCTTTTTTCTAATCCATCATCATATATACCTTTTAACTTAGTCTCAATAGACTTCATTTCACTTGGTACACTAAAATCTTCTTCATTATATCCTTGATTATATACACTTTCTTTTACTTTAGGAAGTTTAGATTTCCCATTATCATATCCTTCTTTAAACCAATTAGAGTATTTAGCATTACTTATACTTGATGTATCAAATTTATTTCCTTTAATTGCACTTTCAAATCCTTGAGTAGTATAATCATTTTTTAATTGATCTTGAATTTCATCATAGGAGCTGTTGTAAGCATCTTTAAATGAAGAATCTAATCCTTCTTCAAACGACATCTTCTCTTTATCCTTTTTACTATCATCTATTCCTTTAGCCTTGTATTCTTCTATTTTTTTAATCTTAAATTCATTATATCCAGTTGAGTAACCATTATCATAAGCATCTTTTAAAACTTCTTTTTCATATGTATTATTAGACTTAGCTCCTGTTACCCCTAAATTATAACCTGTCTCTTTAACTGCCTTTTCTTCCTCTTCTAATTTAGCCTTACCTTTTTCATATCCCTCTGAGTACTTTGATTCATATGTATCACTATAATCTCCATTATAGCTTGATGAACTATAACTTCCTTTATATCCATCCTCGTATCCTTGATTATATCCTTTTTCTCCAACAGATTTCTTTTGCTGTTCTTCATTATTAGTCGAAGTGGTTGTTGTTCCAGTACTGCTTCCTCCCCCAGTATAAGGACATGCTCCATTATCATGTAGATGTGCTGGATAACCACCACAATGATAGTGATAGCTTCCTAATCCAGATTTATTCTTATTGTCACGATGGCCTCCAGATGAATCAGTTCTTCCTGAATGAGCATATGAAAAGCTCCCTATACTAATCATAGTTACACTCATTACTATAGCTATTAACTTTTTCTTAAACATAATATATTTCCCCCTAAAATATTCTATGATTTTATTATATCAGTCAATATATTATGTTTAAACCGTTTAAATTCGACAAAGATAAAGTTTATTCTACTGGTACACCTAATCCATTCATTGTAGATTTAAAACATAAAGGAATCTCAGCTCTTACTTTAGTCTCACTTTCAATCATTATATTTGTCTTAGGTCTAAAGTTAGGTTCTTTTCTAGTACCACCAGCTCCCCAAACTGTACCCTTTTCTAATCTTTCCATTGGAAACGCTGGATTCTTACTAAATGCATCAAACCATTTCCCATTATTCTGTATTTCAGATGTAACAGAATTAGAGGAAAGTTCTGTTACATCTAAAGAATTTAATAAGTCATAAGTTCTGCCACCCCATAAATCAGGACGCCAAACACCTTGAGGTGTATATCCAGAATAAACTTGCCTATCTATTTCTTCTTTCATTATCTCTTTCATCTTTTTACCAACTTCAGGCATAGAAGCTTTAATTTGATTCTTAGTATAAGCAACCAGCTCATCTAAAGACTTAAAAACCATAATTCACTACTTTCTCTTTGACATTATTCATCTTTTCGATTTCCTCAGTTTCTTTAAGCACTTTATCTTGTAATATATCATTTTTTAACTGACCTAATTTAATTTCAGTATTCATTAATAAAGATGCTGTTAATTCATTCTCTATTTGACCTATGTAATACATTACAGTTTCTAATTCGCTAGATATATTACCATTTATTAAATCATCTATTTCAATATTTAACTCTATATTAGTCAATTCATCAACCAACATTTTAAGAATGTCTTCTTGAGACAATGCTAAATCTTGATTTTCCATACCAGCCCATATTTTATTTAATATATCTTCTTTAGTTTTCTTATCAGGATTTCTAACTTCTATATATTCTTCTTTACCATTTTCATCTGTAAATGCTATTATTGCTCTTATCTCATCTTTCATCAATTTATCTACTTGTATTTTATTCATCTTATCATTCTCCCTTTATTTTATTATTGGATATTTACATTTAATAGCAACTTTGCAGTTACCAGTAAACTTCAATATATTTACACCTCTTTTTAATCTAATCCACTTTCTATTAACAATATTAAATCTATTTTCTCCATTACTATTTAAAACTGTATAGTACAAATTATCTATTGTTATTTTTTCATTTAATGCTAATCCACTTATAAGCAAACTATCCTCTTCATTATCGCTGATAGTAGAATTTCTAATAGTTATATCTCCTTCATCAAGACATTCAACATCTATAACTGGAGAATATTCTTCATCTACATTTGATGTATTATTTAGTTTAATTTCCCTTGTATCCTTGACAGTTATCACTTTTTGAAAGTTCTTATAAGCATAATTTGTGTATGGCTGAAACTCTATCTCTAGCAAACCTTTTTTATTTTTTGTGTACTTTTTTATTATCTTCCTCGCTTTAAGATAATAGATTTCTTCTATATTGTCATAAGAAATAAATGGTTTAAACTCTCTTTGCCAAAACCAGTTACAAGTATTCTCTAATGTACAATCGTCCCACTCATAAGCCTCTCCATGTTCACTACACAAACAGAATTGTAATGTTATGGGTTCAATAGTAGTTTCATCCTCCGAGTAACAAGGATTCTTATTAAAAGTATTATCAGATTTAATTGCTTCTTCATAAGGTAACCCATATTCATTTAAAATATCATCATCACCCAATGTAACCAACTTGATGTTCATAGATTCGCTTGAGATATTATCAAATAAAAACTTATCATCTAAAAATACCAATTTATCACCTTCTTTCATTTTTTTAAGTTCAAATCCGATTAAAATTATATTTAAACGTAAAAAAATAACCCCTACTCAATTAAGAGTAGGGCAATTCACTATTTCTTAGATTTAACATCCTTTTCATCTATTAATTCAGCACCTAACATAGAGGCCATTCTAACAGGGCTAACATCTTCATTTCCAACAAATGCAAATGTTACATATTCTTTATTTTCATCTGGTAAAACATCTAGCGTCATATTAAATCCAGATGGATTTTCAGCAGTAAGATTTAATTCTATACTTCTTTGTGCTTTAGCATTTGGAATAGTCATGTATAATACCATATATTCACCATCAGCAGTTTTAGCCATAACATCTGCCTCTACTACATAGTTTGGAGCAGTAGATTCTTCTTTTATTTTTATAACTTTTGCTTTTGGTAACTCTTCTAAATAAAATACTGCTACCTTATCTCCTGCATTAAAATCAGCAGTAGATATTGTTATCTCCGTATTAGAACCTGTTACAGTTGAAGTAAATTGTAATTTCTTAACTAAAGATATACCATCTTTTTCAACACTATATACAGATATACTATTAGTGACTGGTTTTACATTTTCTAAAGTAACTTTCTTAGTACTATCAGAAGTTAATAATTTTCTTTTACCAACCTTGGCAGATTCTTCAACCATATCAGAAGCTAATAGCATTGCCAGTTGTGGCATTTGTATTACCTCTTGTTCGAGTGCTAAACTACAAGTCACGCTTCCGTCAAAAGCTATGGCATTTGCACCTTTAGCCTTGGCATAAACTGATTCTGAATCCAATTTAAAGTTAAACGCATTTAAATCCGCTGTATAAAAAAGTGGTTCTCCAGTTGTTTTATTTTTTACTATTATATTACTTGCATCTTTTATCGCAAATCTCATTATTTAATCATCCTCTCATTTTTACATAAAAATAATACTGTTATCTAACAGTACTAGTTTGTATTTTTATTTCTTTAGACCAATGCTTCATTTTATCCATATCAGTTTGATATTTAAATGACCATGCATAGCCTAAACTTTCATTGTAATTCTTAAATTGTATCTTAGTTTTATAAGCATTAATCAGTTGCCAATAAGTCATTTTTAATATTTCATCCATTGATACATATCCATCTATATTTTGAACTATATTTATATAATCACATAGATGATATGCTTCCTTTTCTCTTTTCTTTCTTTCCTTCTCTTTAAAGTGTTCAATTAACTTTTTTTCTCTCTCAGAACCAGTATTTTCAACCCATTTATCCTCATCATCTTTAAGATTTTTTTTATCAATACAAAACATCTCTAAAATTAAATCTGATACTAGTCCAAAATCTTCTCTGCTTATAAAAGCATTTTTCTTTTTATCATCAAATTTAATTAAAATACCAGTTTTAATATTATTCATATACTCAATATTTTTAATATCAGTTTTATATAATATTGATAAAGATTTTTTTATCTTGTCACTAAGTAATTCAACTTTCTCAGAAGAGTCTTTCATTGATGTTAACATCATTAAATCTAAGATGGGTATAGTGTCATATTTACACTTTAATTCAAATGATTCCTCATTACATAGCTGAGAATAGCTCTTTTCGAGTATTAAAAAAGGATTTACTATTTCTAAATTAACCATATTTAATTCAATAAGTTTTCTAATAGTTGGTTGATATATAGTTCCTAAAGTTTCACTTAATTTTATCGGAAGTCCTGTCACATAATAATTTTCTAACATTACATATCACCAAAGCTTTCAGCGGACACAGTTATTATAAAACCATTGTAATCTGTGCTTAAATTGTACATTTGGTATGTATCTTCTAATTTAATTTTACCTATACCAGCTATTTCTTTATTTTCAGTTATTGTATTAACAATACAATCTACCAGTGCGACATCTCTTAAACCATTTATTGTATTTTGACATTCATCGTGGCAGACAATACCAATTTCTATCTTTGTTTTTTTAACTATTCTACTTGCTTCAGAGCAACGTCTATATTCTTTTAACATAATATAAACTGAAACATCTGCTTTTTTTAAAACTTTTTCTACTCTTCTATTAAAAAATACTTTCTTGTTTCTAAGCTTTTTAACTGGATTTTTTATATCAGGCATGGATAAAATATCTTTTTGGGATTCATCATTATAAATCATAAATTTAGCGAAATCTTGATTTGACATCAGAGTTGTTCCTATATTACTTATCATTTTGTTAGGGAAAGCCATATAAGCTAATAATATCTACCCCCTTAGTGTTATCTTTTTAGTATCTATAATTTCATTTGTTTCTTTGTCTTTTGCTAATAATAAAATTTCTAATCCAGAGTACTTAGCCAATGTGCCACTCTGTAACGTGCATGTTTTCTCGTCTTGATTAATTATATTACAAAATCTATACTGCTTGTCTAAGAGCCACTCAACGTCTCTCATGTAGTCTATAGTATATTCATTTTCTTCTCCTAGGGTTATAAATTCATCACCTATTATTTTGTCAAAAGGTATAATTACATTATCATTTTCAGATAACTCATTATAAGCAATATTATTTATTGTATCATCCTTTGAAATTAATGCATCTTGTAAACAGATAGCTTTAATAAGACCATCTGCTCCTGTTTCTCTTCCATTGAACTCAAAGTCATTAATACTTGTAACTCTAAACACAGTTTTACCAGTCAACATTATTCTAGTATCAATGTCTATAGTCTTTGTTATAGGATTACTACCATAATAAAGCTGCCTTTTAGTGTCGGATACAGATGTGTACTTGTTGTCTGCCATCCCATCTGAGTATAAAGTTAGGTTCTCTACAGATACAGGAATTTCATACATTTGACCTTTGTATCTATAATTAAATATTTGATTACATCTTTTAATTACAAAGTGTTTCTTTGTATTAATTGTTTGATGTTCTTTAAATATAGTCACCCAGTAGCTATTATCATAAAATACATAACACCCAACATCTACATTCATATCTTTAGGTGTATATAAATACTTCTCATCTAAAGCTCTTTTATCATTATTAGTAATATCATTTATTGAAACTAAAACTCTCTTAGTTTCATCTGTTATTGTTACTTCTCCAATATCAGTCAAAGGGACTACTAATGCAGTTGGAGCAGTTTCTAAGTATTTTTTAAAACTATCTTCTATCTCATTTTCTATCTTTTCTTTTCTACTTGAAAAACTTCTTAAAACTCTATCTTTATAACACTGAAAGTAATTCATTAATTAAATCCTTTAAAGTCTTTATAAGAATAATTTCTTACTTTTACTTTTAATTCTGATTGAGATAGTTTTTTTAACTTTATTAATTTGTCCAACATATTAGCTTGAGATAGTTTCTTGAAGTCATGGTCTGTTATTTGTTGCTTCAAACTCTCATCTCTAAGAATTTTAGGTTGCAACCAATAATAAATCATTCCTAATGCAAGAATATTAATCTCATCTTCTTCCAAATCATCTACTATATCTCCTATTGTACACCAATTAATTTCAACAGATTCTTTTAGCTCTGTTTCAAAGGATAATGTACAATTTATATCATTAAATTCTATAGAATAATCTTTGTTAAGCTCATACAATTTATTAGTTTTTAGACCAATTAAATCAAACTTTGCTTCTTGTTTATCGAATTCAAATTCATATGTCAGTTGATTTGGCTCAATAATAATTTCTCCTTGCTCTGAGCCAATTATAGATAAGTTTTTTTTACATGTAGTAAACTCTATTATTGAGCTTTTTAAATATCTCAGTAGCAATTTTTCAACTACAGTAGACTTCATTAAAGCAAGAATATCATCTTCTATCTGAGATAAAAATGATTCATATATTTTATATAAAGGAGTCGACATTTAGCATTTCTCCTTTATATACTAGAAAATAAATACTTACTGTGTGATTTTTCTTCTAGCAAAATTCTTTTATAATTACTATCTAATTTTCCTTGTTTTGATAATTTAATTGCTCTTTCAATAATTCTTTTCAGTACTTTTTCATTTATCTTATCCAAAGATTTTTCAAACTTTTCATTGGTTGAGTTTTCTATAAAGTCATCTATGCTATCTAGTTTCATATCACACACTTTATATTTATCTTCTAACCCTAATACATCTAATACAGAATCCATATCTATACCATCAAAAACATCCACTATAGATAAAATTAATCCATCTAGCATACTTTTCGATTGTGTCTTCATATTGAGTAACAAATCCAAAGAAACAGTTGTTGTATCACCTGGTTCATCCAATTCTATAATTTCATTTGTTCTTTTACATTTATAAAATACTGAACCATTTGTAATATTCATAACTTCAACTTCTATATTCTTTGCATTACTTTTCAACTCTTTTCTTATAACACTTTTATTTTTTGTTTTAACATTTTCTTTATTTACTGTTGATTTTTCTTCTTCTTTAACATTTTCTTTATTTACTTTTGCCATATTATTCATCTCCCATCATTATTTATATTAAAATAAGAGATGAATAAACAAACCCATCTCTTATAGCTCTCAACTATGCACTTATAGAATACAATCCATAATTAACCGCTCTTACAACACCTATCAAGACTTTTCTCGTGAATAAGTACTCTAATTGTCTATCTTGTCTCTTTCCAGTACCTCTGTCTTCATCTATAAATGCATCGCCTTCAAACCCAGCCATTATAGGTTTTACACCAGACGGAACTATAAACAATTTATCAGTTGCTATACCCCAAGTCTTATTATCTTTATCATATGTATTTTTTATTTCTATACAGTCAACACCATTAAATATTCTTACATACCCATGATTTCTTTTATCATTTGCATCTGATTCCAGCCATTCTATACCTGGTATTTTAGATAATGCTAACTTTGTGCCATATATAGTTACCTTATTCCCACTTGAACCAGCTACCTTTTCTATTAACTCTGTTAATTTATCAGCATCCATAGCACCAGTAACGGTCATATCTGAATCTATGCCTGTATAAGCTGATACAAATGTTTTTCCTATCAATGTAGCTATTTCATGTTCAAATGACTTTGCAACATTTTGAACCATTTTAGTCCAGCTTATTCTTCCTGCCATAAACTCATCAAATTCAGCATAAATTTTTATACCTAATTCAAATGATGTCATCGGAACTTTTGTACCCAACATTTTTTGTCTTAATAAGTTATTTGTTCCTGCTGCTATAACTGCAACATCGTAAAGTCTATCATCCTCTACTTTAAATTCTATAGTATCTCCTAATGCACAATCTTTAAATTCAACAAATGGAGCAAATGTTTCTTTAACTAACCTAGAAGTTGTAACTGTCAACAACTCCGTCATTATAGCGAATATATCCCATTTATTTTTTTGGAAATTATAATAATTCCATTCTCCACCAACTTTTTCTTCCAATAATTCTCTAAGTTTATCTTCTGCTTCTCCAACAGAAAATTCTTGTACATTACCAGTATATAAGTCAATTGATAGTTTTTCTAAATCTGTCAATCTTGCCATTATATTTATTCCTCCTATTTCTTTGCATAAAAATAACACCTTAAAGGTGTTTTATATTTAACCATTATTTTTTTATATTATCTCTATCATTACTGAAGGTTGTCCCTCATAAGTTAAAACTTTTCTAACTACTGCAACTGCTTCATTTGTTGTTTTTTTAGTTAGATTATATGTAGTTGCTTTTTTCTCTAGTTCATCTCCAACCACTACATCACCATCAAAATGAGCTTTAGCTATTGTATAAACCTCGCCTTTTTGTGGTAAATATGCTCTTCCAGCTATATCTTTTTTTAGCACAAAATCTCTTTCATCTAATCTTTCATCGTGCATTAAGACTGAACATGCCAATATAGCTAATTGAGAATCGTCTTTTAATGCTTCTACTTCATAACACTCTCTTTCGTTTTGTGCAAATCCTTTTACACCTAAAAAAGCTCCACTTTCTAATGGAGTTTCACTTTTATGTTTTATTGATATTGGATTTGGATATGGTATTCTATCTAATCTTATTATTGCTGCCATTTAATTTCCTCCTTGATTTTTTATATAAAAATTAGCCTAAAATTCCACCATAAGGTTTTCGTTTAGGCTGCTTTTTTGATTTTATTGATGTTAAATCTATTGAATTATCATCTGTACTACTAAAATTCATATTTCCTTTTCTACTATTAACTATCTTCATACCTTCTAAAGCATATAATTCTTTTTGGAAGTTTTCTTTAGTTATTTCTCGGTTTAAAACTTTTTCCTTTAATTCACATATTTCATCTTCATTAAAACTAAATTCTTGAACTATAGATTCTACATCATTTTCATAATTAGCATTATCTATTGATTTTTTAAATTCTTCAAGTTTGCTCAATTCAAATTTCATTGTATTTACTTCTTCTTCTTTTAATTGAAACTTTTCTAAAACTCTATCTTTTAATTCATCTCTATTTGAATCAAAATGTACTACATTTAATTCTCCTGTTTTTTCTCTCCATTCACTTATATATTCCTTCTTATTATCAAAGTCGGCAATTATTGTATCTCCATTAATAGAGTAAGGTATTCCATAGTATATATAGCAATTTGAACTTTCTACTATTAAAATATTTTCATTTGGCAACAAATCTCTATACCAAAATTCTCTTGATTGATATTTATCACCCCAATAATCTGTTTTTTCAATAGTTCTTGACTCTATTTGTGTATATAATTGATCTCTTATATTTTCTACAGATAATCCAAATGTTTGCACTTGAGGTTCTGTATCAATTACATTTTTTTCTGACACACTACCACTCTCCCTTTCGTAATTTTTTATCTTATTATTCATTTCTTGAACAAAAACATCATATTCTTCATTATTTGAATAAATATTTAAGTTACAAGTTCCATTCATACCTTGTTCAACTTCATCACCTAAAATAGTCACACCCCTAAACTGGAATTTTTTTATATCGGTAAATCCTGTTTCTGAATTTAGTTCATATTCAAGGGTTTTTATTTCCATAGAGACATCTTTTGTACCATCATCATCCATGATTAATTGATAACTTTCATTGCAATAACCTTCCCATATATAGCAATCTGCAACCAAATGCTCTACATTATCTATAATTTCATATCTTGGATTGCAACTTTCACTAAATAAACCAATGGGTTGTTCCAAATAGAAATGTTCTAATTGGTATCCATTCTCAGTTTGAATTAATTTAGGTATTATTTTATGACTCTCAAAGTCTAACGCTTCTCCATCTGCATTTCTTTTTATATATGCTAACAAAGGTCTATTTTTCAAACTCTCTTTAGCATCATCAATAACTTCTTTAGAAAACGAAACTTTTTTTCTGTTTCCACCTTCGTGCATTATAATAACTTTAGCTTTAATAAGACCATCTTCAGAATCATTAGAAAATGTTTGTATTTTACAAGGTATTTTCTCTATTTTCAAATCTTTTCTCACCTCCTTGCTAAAAATACATTTTATTAGTAAATAAATATTTCATTTTATCTTCTTGTGAAAAATTTAAAATATTGTCTGGTATATTTTCAAACATATAAATTGTATGATTTCCTAAATCCTGACTCATTATATATTTAAATCCTTTTAAAGTTAATATTTCTTTATCTTGTTCATTCAAAGCGCATATAAAATTCACATATCTACCCTCCTATTCTAAATTTTCACCTGTTTGAGTATTTCTTTCACTAATTTGTGAATTATCAGGTCTTCCTTTTTTGGAAATTGTATGAGCTGTCTGCATAGGCATTAAACTTTCTTCTAGCCCTAACATTTTTTCGTTTTGAGTAATATTAAGTACTTGGAGTGGAGTGAAACCTTGAGTTGCTAAATATTTTTTTCTTGAACCATATAATGTTAAATTTTCTCTTTCATCTTGAACGGCTTGTCTTTTATTGTATTCAGAAGTACCCACAAAGTTAAGAGTCCAATTTCTACTTTTAGGATTCTGACCTAATTCATCATTTATCCAATTCTCTATCATACTTTGAATCTTTAGTGGAAGCAATGTGTCAACAGTAGCCCCTATGGCAATTGCTTCGTTTGTAGATTTATTCCCATTAAATAATTCATTATTAATACCAGAATTATCATAAATGCTCTCTTTTACCTTATTTATGTATTCCATTATTTTAACTTTTTCGTCACCCAGTACAACAGAATCTACTTTCATTGGTGTAGTAATAACACCAATTCCATCAGGAACAACACTTTTTATAGATTCATGAAACATCATAAGTGTATCTTGGTCTAACAATAAATTTCCTTCATCATCTGTATCTGCCAACTGGTGTAATAACTTGAAGTTATCAATCTTAGCATTATTATCTTGTATATCATCCATGTCTTCTAATGCTAATAGTGAATCAAATATATGAGCATAATATGGAATTCCCTTTTTACCCCACATATCTAAATTAAAAGCTGCTGCATTGTCATCTAGTCTATAATATGAGCTGTCTAATAAATTCTCATCTTCATCTAATTTACCATTTTTATAAAGTTTATATAGTCTTTGAATTTCAGTAGGATAAAAACCAATACTTTCATCAGTTATACCTGATAAATCTATAGCATACTTTGATACCATATTATTGTTTTTACCTACTATTTTACATAAACTTGCTGGCATCTCTTGAATTAATATACTACTTTTATTTTCCCTCTTATAAACATAAAGCTCTCCGTTAGTAAGTATTCTTTCAACCATCCATTTTGCATTAAATTTTATTTTAAACTTTTCTATATATTTAGCTGCTTCATATTCTTTTTTCTGCATAATTTCAGTTGTCTTATATTTGTTAATATCAACAGGTACTATAAAATGGTCGTATGTCAAAATCATAGATTTATATAGTATAAATTCCTTCAACATACCATTTGTTAGCTTTAATATTTCAGAGGCTTCTTGTAGAATATCTACACTTTCTAAAGGATTTTTTAAGGCCATTCGTAATTGTTTTCTTGTTATTTTTCTTGGTCTATAAATTTTGTTATATATTTTTTCAATATTTTTTAGAGGATTTTTAGACTCGAATATTAGATTTGAAGCAAATTGACTTGTATTTTCTTTTTTTATATTTTCTATTGAATTATCTATTTCTTTATCTTTCACTCAACCATATCACCACTCTTTATGTTAAAAATAGGTACTTGTTTGTACCTTTCTTTTTCTTTACAAACTCTTCATTTTCAATTAATTGAGCTAGATAGTTAGCATATGCAATACTAGAATATCTATCTTTTCTTGCCTTACCTTTTTCCACAATTCTTATATTACCATGTAACAACTCATATTCAAGATTTATCGTCTCATGAACCATCATAGTAGTTTGAAGAAATGGAATTAATATATCTGCTTGTTCTTCTGCACTTTTATCTTCAAATTTTTTATTTTCCAACATTAGATTTTGTCTTTTTTCTGTATCATCTATTAATAATCTTATCTTCTTAGTTACAAAAGAATTTTTTAAATATACAGCTATATCATTATTTTCTTTGGCATATGCTTTTAAGGCATAAACAACTGGTTTTGCTCCTTTGCTTAATGCCAAATCTATATCTGGATTTCTATTATAAGCTGTAAGTGCCTCATAATGCTCATCTCTAGCTTCGTCATATTGAGTCTTTTGTAGTTCTGTCATAACAGACGTTCCATTACCATTCGTATCAACTATCATCTTATCAGCTTCAAAGTCAAAGAATAATTGTTTTAATCTAAGTGCTTGCTTTTCAGGGTCTAAACCATTGTGAGACTCTATCCATACAACTTCTCTAGTATAACCTACTGTATTTGGTAGTAACCTCATTAAGGTGTATATAGAGTTATCATTGTTAGCACCCTCTTCAACAGCTATATCTGCACCTATAATTCTTATCTCACCATTTTTTTTTACCATTTGTTTCTTTTTCTTTCTTCTTTCATCTTTATTACAATATTCATAGTCTTTAAGTGGATAAAATGGTGTTTTCAGGACTCTACACTGATTCATTTCACTTGATTTAAAATAAGACTTTTCATTTTCTCCATACCATATACCACAGTACTCCATAAGAAAAGCTACTTCTCCTATATCAACTCTATCTTCATCAATCTTTTCTTTTAAAAGTAGTCTATTATCCAGTGAACAAATATAAGGAATATCACAAGAGAATGCACTTTTACCACTACACATATCTTTAGTTATATCAATAAATTTGTCCCAACTCCAATGTGATTTATACCATGCACTACTTAAATATAGTTCTTTATTAGGCTCTAATGGATAATCTTTATATTCTGGTTTATCTAAAAATCCTGGATGTCTTGGGTCAGTTAAAAATTGTTTTAAGACAGTATCAATATCATTCTTTTTAACTGTCCTATATTCGTCTACAATTACAACTTGCGCTCTTTTACCTCTAGCTCCATCTCCAGATACACTTGCTTGTATTATACTTCCATTTTTAAATATACATTCAATCCTATTTTGACCCGTTGAAATATCTAAAATTTCTTTATCTAATGCGATAGATTCTCTTTTCATAGTAGCTATCTTATCTGTTATAATCAAACCTGCTTGTTGCTTACTTCCAGCAGCAATTACAATTTTACTACCTGGGTATAATATACATCTAACTATGCAAAATATTGCTACAAGAGTTGATTTACCTAATCCTCTACAAGCTATAAAACAAAATTTTGTAGATACATTCATCATATACAAGAGTAACATTTGAAAAGGATACAACTTCAACCTTAGATAATCTAATACAAATCTATGAGGATTTTCTCTATAAAAACTTGTCCATATCCCTATTCCCTCTATAAGATTATCATATGAGTCTTTATATTTTAGTTTACGTTGCCTACTTTTAGTTACCATTATAGTTCATCCTCATAGGTATAATTGTTAGATTCATCTAAGCCAAATACTTTTTTGAAGGGTTTTACAAAATATCTATCTATCATCCTCTTAAACCCATCAACATCTTTAAATGAATCTAATGCATCAGGTACTGGTTCTTTTTTCTCATAAATCTCCAATAATGTTCCATAAACTAAATTATTATCGTCTCCATATTTTTTTTGTTTCGATGGAATTATATCTAACTCAGCCATCTTAGCTGATGTCTGTTTCATTAGTTTGTCATAATCATTATACTGTTGATTTACCCTACATTTCTGTGCCTCTAATTTCAATTCACACATAGACATTATTATTTCTTTTTGCTGAAGAGTTTCTGATGGAAAGTTTCGTTCGTATTTTTTATAGTTCTTTTCTAATTTTAGATATTCATCATTGGAATATCCATCTCCCCATTTGTCAATTAGATACTCATCAATTTCAATATATTTGTTGTTGCTTTCTCTAACATATGTTTCAACATCAATATCTTCAACTATATTATCTGAGGAAGTTTTTCCTCTATATTTTGAGTTTCTATTAATAATTTTCATATATTCATCAACAAAATCTTCACTTTTTTTCTTAAATAATTCATCTGCTAAATTCTCATCGAAATAAATATCAAAATTAAAACAAAGATGTTTCAAAGCCTTTATGCTCCTTCTATACTTATCATTTAATTTATTATATATCTCTTTAAGACAATCCTTGCAAACTGGTAATCTACCATTATCTGAATATATAAAGCTATAACTCTTCCAGAAATATCTCTCTTCATATTTTTCTTGCCCACAACAGGAACATTTTTTTTTATTTACTGCCACATATTATCACCACCATAAAAAAAGACCACTAGAGATAATTCTCTAGTGGTTAATAGGGAGATTCAGTTCAATCAAGAGCTGAATTAAACATACTCTTATAAACTTAACTCAACTCTTAATTAATCCCCCCTGTTTTATCAAACAAATATCATTATCAATATATTAGATAAAAAATAAATAGCCCAAAAATATTATTGGACTATTGTTTCACTCAATCTAATTGTTATATTTAAATCTGCATCACCAGAATACTTATCTAAAACATCGCTAAGTAATACCTCATTATCTCCATCTTTTAAATGTTCTATAATTTTATAAGTGCCATCTTCTTGTTTTACTATCTCACACTTTTCTAAGACTGTTCCTTTATTATTTTTCATATATTATCTCCCTTATTTTTTTATTATTTTGTAGAGTTATAATTTAGGTAGGATTAAAAAAACTATAACTCTACTAGGAATGTATTAATGTTTTTATCTGCAAGTGATTCACTTCCAGAAATTATATTACTAATTTTAAATCTATATCATTTTTTTCTAACCAACATTTAGCTATCTTCTCCATTTCCAATATTTCATTATTTGAAAATCTAGCCAACCCTTTACCTTTTCTATTTTTAACATTAATTCCAAGTTTATAATTAATAAATCTATAAAATTCATCCCATGCTTTACCAAACATACAATTGAATTTTTTAACTGCTATCGTTCTAACACATTTATTAATAATAGCCTTACTTTCTGTTATAGTTACTGAATTAGTTACAATATTTTCTAAGTTGCCTATTCTTTTATTTTTCAACCCTATTAATTCAGTCTGTAGTACGGATAATTTATTATGGTCACCAGAAATTATCGCTTCAAGCATATCTTCTTTTAAATTTTGTTCAGTTCTAATTTCTTCTATTACATCATTCACAATTTCAGTTCGTTCTTCTGCATCATGTACAATATCTAATAACCTAGTTCTGATTTCTTTAGCAACTTCTGAATCTCTAAGTAACATACCTATTCTAAGAATAGCTCTTTTTGGTATTAATATCAGACCTCTTGGAGGAATTTTAAAAGTGACATCCAGTCCCTTTTTAGTATTTTCAAGTACTTCAGATATATCATTATATTTATATAACTTAAGGCCATCTAATTCTAATTCAATTCTATTTCTCTGTATAAGTTTTTTTATTGTATCTCTATCTACTTCATAATACTCAGAAACAAGTTCTACTGTACTAAAATCTGTATTTGCTAAAGTTAATATCTCTTTCACATGTTCCAATACATCTACTCTATCTATGTTTCTATCTCTTAATTCTTTATTTTCTATAAGTTTTTCACCATTCATCTTATCAAATCTCCCTTTTATTATTTATTTAAAAGGAAGAAAGACTTACTGCTATCTCACGACATGTGCTTTCTTCCAGTTATGAAATGGTGAGTAATTATCCCACAAATTCCATTATAATTGTCACTCTCGTGAACAATATATTTGTTTGATAAATTATATTACTGCATCTTTTAAAGATTTAGTCGCTTTTATTTTAGGAACTCTTTTATCTTCAGTCTTCCAAGGCTTTTTAGTTCCATCTTCAAGAGTCATTTCTCCTTCTCTTCCTTTTTGTACTTTAGTTAGATATTTAACTCCCATCAATGTCAATTCTTCACCATCTTGTAGTACTTCGTTTCTTTTTTTTTCTATCACATCAAGCATCTCTCTTACTCTTATCTGTGATACACCTAATTCTTCTGCTACTTCTTTTAAAAAATCTACTTTTTTCATATTTTATTAATCTCCCTTTTCTCATATAATTTTCATTTGATAATAATAAGGGGTAATTTTATTATTTTTATTAACCCCTTACATAAGTAATATGTTTTAAGCGACCCTTTTTTAAACCACTTTTCCCCACCAGCTAATTACAGCTTTTACAATTTGAACGATATCCCTTTTTACCATTTTTATCAAACTTAGATAGCAGCTTAATTTTTCCACATCTACTACATTTTTTATATTTTCCTTTACAAACAGATATATAATAATAATTTTCTTCATAATTTTTCTCATATACATCTATTATTTTATTTACTATTTTATTTATTTGATTATTTATTGCTTGAGGAGTTATATTCATTAAATTTGAAATAAACTCTAATGATTTATCTTTTCTATATAAATTTAAAATATCTTTTTGTACTGTGGTAAATTCAGTTTTAGATATAATATTATTTAAATCCATAACTATACATGTTAAATCATCTTGTAAATCATTGCCCTTTTGAACCTTTAGAAGCTCTTTAACATGTGATTTATCAAACATATCTAAATAATCCCATTCTGGGCTTCCAGCATCTGCTAATGGTGCTTTCCATATAATAGGTTTCTCTATAGAATTTTTAACATCAGTCATATCATTTTTTAATGCATTTAAATTTTTCCTAACTATTCTCTTAAGTTTTAACTCTTCTTTACTTAATTGTTTATGTCCTAATTCTTTATACTTAGCTTTATACCATTCATAAGTATCTGAATATGTTTTTATAATTGGATATTTTCTAATATCTTTAGGTTTGACTTTTATATCTTTTATTTTTTTATAGTTTTTAGGTAGTTGAAAAAATGCAAAAGAATTGTCTTCTAGGAATCCATCTTTATTAGAAGTGTTTGAATTTATATTTCCACCATTTGCAGGTGCTATTTTATTTAGAAGTGCTTCTTCCTGACATGCTCTATTAAATAACTCTTTTGAATTGTATATTCTTATTTTAGTTTCTTTAGGTTTGTCATCTGCTGATAATATGTAACTCCCCATTATTTCTAATGCTTTTGCTATATTAGAAGTGGAATATGTGCTGTCTGCTTTATTTAATAGCAACTTAATTTTTGATGTATTATGATGTGTGTACTCCCATGTACCATTACTGTTACTAAAAGGATTTTTAACATCTATATATTTGACTGGATTAATCTGATTATGGTCACACCAAGTAATGAATCTATTATAGTCCATAACTATCTCTTCTCCATCAATAGTAACATAATATACACCATCTTTATCTAAAGGGCTATCTGATGTTTGCTCAAATATATTTTCCCAAAATTTATCATTGAATTGTTTTTTTTCTTGATATTTCACTCTAGTAATAATATTCTCATTTCTTTTTGCAAGAGTATTATAAAATGTATCCATATAACTTCTATTTGACTCTTCAAACCATGTGTGTTTTACCCCTAATCGTTCCTCTATGTGTTTAATTCTGTCTTTGCTATTGCCTATGCTATAATCTAAATTCTTTATGTAATCTTGTGCAGATTTCCCATCTATTTCTTCATAAAAATTGTTATTATTATATATCAATATTATATCTCCTTTCCTTGCAATCCATCATCATAATCTGTATCATCATAACCCCAGATTTCATCTTTAAAATCCTCCTTATGCCTTTCATTTATAATTTTATATGAAGACCTTTTACTCATCTCTATATATGTATCTATTTCTTTTTCATACTCATCACTCTTATATAAATTTATTTCTTCTAACGACTTTAAATCTTCTAAATATATTAGTTCTATTTTTTTTCTCATAATGCCCCTTTTATTTTTAATTTACCTTGATTTTAAAATTGATTTGCAAAGATTTGCTTTCTTTGACTTAAATTTATAGATCTATTATTATAGATATGCATAAGTAATTATATATCATTTTTTTGCTCTAGTATCAATACCAAAATCTGTCTTAATTTCCGATAACATTTCCCCTATTTTATTCTTTTTTTCTTATTAATCTTAGTGTTTAGATTTTCTAATTCTTGATATAAATTTGCAAAGAGATGCTTTTTTTGATTTGAATTTAAGTTATCCTTAAACTTATATATTAGATATCTAATGGCATGTATTTTATCCATTCTGTCTTTTAAAAACCATGTATTTCTAATTGATTCAATATCTTTCAGTAAATCTTCATATAAATTTACTATACTTACCACTCCCTCTATATTTCATAATTCAAATATTTATACAACAACTCACGCATTCTTCTGCTAGGTATATAGATATTTATTGGCTCTCCTTTTCTTATCCTGCTTCTCCATATCCATTGCAATAAATCACTTACAGCTAATAAATCTACATTTACATTTATTCTTCTATCTTGAAAAAAGCTTTGCTCTATAGGATTAATATATCTATTATAAACATATGCCAAATTACTTCTATCTTGGTAACTATTAGTAGCTCTTATATTGAAAGCTAGAAAACCTCTAGCGTATCCATCACCTTTTAAATCTTTTTTAACTTCTTCTAATGTTGTCCATAGATTATCTTTTGTTCTAGAATTACATATATTCTTGAAGTATGTTTGCAAATTAGCTTTAAGTCTTTCTTTCTCTTTATTTGTAGCTCTTCTCAACCAACTAGCCGATAATTCTGTATGCTTAAAACTTTCCCTACCTTCAATAAAATAATTACTATTTAGTTTGCTTTTACCATTATCTTCATATACTCTTATAAGTTTTTTTAAATTTGTTCTGCATTCATTTTTTTTATCATATTCTTTCAACTCATATTTTTTATTTTTAGAATTAAATACAATTGAATAGTGTTCATATTCCATACCAAAATACTTATAATAGTATGCTTGTAATTGTCCTTCAAATAAATAAGTTAGAATATATGCTTCATCAAACAAATCAAATATTTTATATGGGAAAGTCCAAAACATAAAATTACTTCTACTCATATATAAATTATTATTATTTGCTAGATATTTTATATCTCTAAACTTGCCATGATAATTATTATCTCCTAACCATACAACTCTCCCATCTTCTTGTACTCTTATTAACTCTTGTTTAAATAATATTTCTTTATCCTTTTCATCAATGTTCTGAAGTTCTATAATAGACATAACTTCATCCAATATCAAAACATAATTATTATTTTTCAATCCTTCAATTACCTCTTCATCAGCGTATCTAAACAACTGATGAGACATACAAATATTTTCACCTTCAGCTATTAAACTTTTTAAATTTCTAAACTTACTCCCCTTACCTGAACTAGTTCTATTATTTGGTTGTATCATATTTCTAGTTGTAACACTCCTTTGTATTCTCTCACATTCATTTATATATGGTGTTACATAAAGATAACTTCTAGTGTCATTAATGTTGTTCATCATCTGTATTGCAAATGATGATTTTCCACTCCCCATAATAGAATCTATTACTTTTATTTTTCTCAAGCAATACCCTCCTTTTTTACATTAAGAATTTTTATAATACCTAAACCTTCTTTTTCTCAATAGTCACTTTTCATTTTCCCTAGAAAAACAGGGGTTTTTTTAATTTTTTTTTTCTTGTCCTTAAAGAAGATATATATATAACCTTCTTATTCTTTTTTTTAAGTACTGTATTTATTGACTTTTTTTAATTCATCCTTAAAGAAAATCCATAATATAAGCTGACATTTTCATCATTTATCCTCCTTTTATGTGACTTATAATTCAATCGCAAGATAAAAAACATCTTGCAATTGTTCTTCGCAACAAGTTGCTTCAGAAATTTTATTACCCTCTATGTTCTATTTATATTTTAAGTATAACATATACCTTCTTCGTTCTCAATAGTTTTCAAAAAAATATCTACCCAAATTTTTATGAGTAGATATTTCTGTATTTAATCAGGCATATTATTAAATATATTTTTAATAATAGGGTTTTCTTTCTTTATCTCTTTTTTTTCTTCAGTTATAGTTGTTTCTTTATTTATCATATATGAACCATTGCCTAAACACTGTTTCAATAGTTTATTTTCTTCTTGAAGATTCTTCCACTCTAAAATGATTCTCTCTAAAGCTGTATTCCTACTGCTTATATTTTTATCACTTTGATACTTTTCTATTTCATCAAATATATCCTCTTCTAAATAAAAACTAGATGATTTTTTCATATAATACCACTCCTAGAATTGTTCCATACCTACTTCAAATAAGCCCTTAGATGTAGCCATTTGAGCATCTTGGGACACTTTAAATCTATTGTCAAATGTCATATGTAATGCAGTACCACCAGACACATATACATCCATCTCATCAATATTTTTCCACTTAGAGGAAATTCTTTGAGCAGTACTTTCAGAAGCCATTATATAAGCAACCTTTTTAAGTTCATCATAATCATTAGAACTATCTATCTCATTAAGTTCTCTTATTATTCCCCTATCCTTTAATTGTTTCTGAACCATTGTTAATGCATCCTGATTTCCAGCTTCTAATGTATCAGATAGTTTATCATTAAATACAAAACCCTTTTCAAAGAAAGACATCTCAGTACTTCTAAAACCTATTGAAACCATGCCAACAGCCTTATCTTCATTTACTTTTCCTTCTAATGTATGAAATAATGCAGCATCTCCTTCTCTAAAAATTGATATATCAGATATTTTTATTTCTTTGTGTCCACCTTTTATTTTATCTTTTACTTTAAAAGTCTTACCTTTATATGTATCTATCACTTCTTTTAATGTAGTTTTTCTAAACGACTTATATGGAACACCCATCATTATTTTTACTTCATCAGCTACAGCTATTTCATTAAGAGCTGCTGCAACTAATATTCTCATTGTAAAAGACGTTTTTGAATCATCAGAATTTCTAATAGGTGTTATACTTTCTTTTTCTGCCAACGAACCAACAAAATAACTCACACTTTCGAAATCTATATATATTGGATTTTCATGTTTCTCAAAATCTATATTTCTTCCATCACCAAACACTGATTTAAATAAACATTCTTTAACCATTCCATTATATTTACTATATCCTTTTACATATCCTCTTCCTATATCTAATCCTATAACTTGGTAATTTTCTTCCATTTTTATTCCTCCTAAGTAAATATTTTCTATATACATTATATCATATAAATAGTTAATTTTTGCATTAAAATTGCACAAAAATTCAACTATAAAATGACATATTTTATATTTAAGTTTAAATCCATACTAATTTCAAACTATTTATAGTTCAAATATACACTAAAAAATATTTGTAATGCTTTTTAGTTTATATTTGAACTGTATTCAACCTAAATATACATCAAAATTTTAATACATTTAAATATATTATCTATGTTTATCTCAATCATAAGTTTTAGTTTTCAGCAGAATATTGAAATTTATTTTCTTACAGACGATATTTTAATTTAAATTTAATAAAATGACCTATATTACAAAACAATATTAACAATTTATCCTTTTATATTTTTTTAGTAATTTTCTAAATAATACATACATACCTTTTCAGTATATATTTTTCTTATTCAAAGTAGAATTTTAGAATGAAATCCTTAGAATTATCTTTAGACATAATATGATTTTATACGAAAAATGCAGGTTCATCTCGTCTGTAAATCCGTCTGCATTTATATGTTTTTTTTGAGATGTGGAAATGAAAGGACTACACACAATTATTTATCCACAAACAAGTCACTTTCCTAAAAATACCCCCTATCTATTTTTACTTTAATTTATTATATTAAATATCATTTTTATCTTATTTAATTAATATAAGTATTGCTTTTTACTCATTTTCTAAATCGTTATTTTTGTCAGTAATACACGGCATAAAATCAAGTATTCTATGCCATTTTTACAAAACCTAGTATTTTCAATATCTTTAAAGGTATATTATTTTAATTTGTCAGTAAAATGTCAGTTATTACTTTTTATACGCTATAAAACTATTGTAATCACTATATTATGTGAACTTTAAAGTATTAGGTTTTATATAAAATATCACTTATCTTATATGAAAATTTTTGTTATGGATTAGAAAGTCTTATAGACATTAATATAGACATTAACTTGACATTAATTCAATATCATAATATTAAACAAATTTTAGGACTTATAAGCATTGACATAACTAGACTTGAACAAATATATAAATAATACACTTCATAATTATCACGTTTATACTTGCAACATTGTAGTCGTTCATGGTATAATAAACTTGTACCAAAATTTAACATAAAGGGGGAACAATAATGTGGGTAAGCATAGTAGACGTATCAGCAAAGTTTTATTGTTAAAGAAAGTTTTTATTATAACCTTTAACATAGTGAGTATAATAAGTTCTCTAATAACTATCTATTGTTTTATTAATAAGTAAAACAATAAGCCTATACAAGAGTGTACCGACTCTTGTATGGGTGATACGTCTACTATATATTATAACACATTTAAACAAGCTATGAAAAGAGATACTAAAACATGTATATTGTATGGTGTTGGTTGTTTAATAGTTATTATTGCATTAATAATAAACATTAAACGATTGTTTTAGGAGGTGGGTACTGATTAATGAAACTAGATTTATTGAAACAATACAGACTTGAAAGGGGACTAACACAACAACAATTATCTACTTATATTGATATGTCTTATCGAAGTTATTCAAGTAAGGAGAACGGGCAAAGACCTTTCTATATTGGAGACTTAGAAAAGATATTCGATGTACTAAATTTAAGTGATAAGGAAATATTAAGTTTGTTAGACAGAAAAAATGTATAGTGTAACACTCAATAGACTAGGTTGTAATATATCTAGTCTATTTTAATGTGCTAATATATTTCAGAAATATTTTACCGAAATATATTTACATATTATTCCATTTATGATATTATCTAATCATAGTAAGAAAAACTTACTAAATAATTTAATATTGGGGGGGTGTCTTGATGAAGTTCACTAAAGACAAAATAAAAGAGCTAATCGAGTTGGTAGGACAACTTGAAAAGCTCATAGTTCAGATAATTCAATCTGCTGAACATATTTTTATATCTTTAATATCTTTATTAGGCTGGGTTTTTATTTTTATCTATATTATATTTAATTAAAGATAACATAAAACCCTTACAATATACCTATAAGTACATTATATAGGTATATTGTAACACACCCAATATTAATTATACAAGAGGTGATTTAATGAACCAACATACAAATACAATCTTTAAAATACTTCGATTTTTAGGATTATGTATATTCCTTTATTTTGCATTAAAAGCCATGTATATAGTTTATTTGTAAAGTAGGTGATAGAATGAAACTAGACAAAGTTTCACAATTAAGAAAAGATAATAAATTAACTCCAACCGAACTAGCATATCATTTAAATATGTCCGTAAGAAGTTATCAAAATAAAGAAAAAGGCAAAACAGAGTTTACGGCATCAGAAATTGAAAAGCTTATAAATCTTTATGATATAGAAGCAAGGGAGATACTTAACATTAAATAAAATAATTTAATAATACTCAATAGACTAGATTGTAATATATCTAGTCTATTTTATTATAACAATACATCATACAAGCTATTTAAATCCATTTTAAGCACATTGTAACATACCCACTTTATGTTTGTACCTTTCTTTTTTAAAATCGAATATAAAAATAAGCTAGAATTATATATCTAGCTTACAGTAGTTTTTTTAATGTATTAATTTGTTCTTGTACTATTGTTTTACTTTTAGTGTCTAACTCTCTATAATTATTTAATAGTTGTTTTTCTTCTTCTTCTAGTTGTGTATTCTCTCTATCGTCTGTAAGACAAGTTATATAATCTAATGATACATCATATAATTTTGCTAAATCTTTTAATTTATCTATATCTATTTTTCTTCTGCCATTTTCCCAATTTTGAATACTTGTATAATGTACATTTAGTTTATTTGCAATTTCTTGAGTAGATAAATTCATTTCTTTCCTTAATTCTCTTAATCTGTTCATTGTATCACCCCTATTCTTTATATAAATAATAACATAAAGATATATTAAATACAATTTTTTTAAGACTCAATGTCTTGTAATTGCCGTTATTCAAGACTTAATGTCTTTTTTTATTAATGTTTTTTAGAATTATCATTGACTTTAAAGACAAAACGTCGTATAATTAAATCATAGCAAGGGAGAACAAGAAAACACAGAGCCACCTCTCACAGAAGTAACAGGCGAAGAACCTTCTTAAAACTCTAAGCTAATAAATAATATTGAAAACTAAATATGACATAGTAGTTATGAAGCATGTCATTATCAAAAACACATCAAGTATTTAGTAAAATAATTTACGGATTGTTTTATTAAGTACTTGAATATAGTACTTAATATTATGTTATAATAATAAAAGGAGCGTGGTCGTGATGGATGAAAAAATATTAGAACTATTACAGAAAATGGATAGTAAACTTAATGGAATTGAAAATGAATTAAAAGAAGTAAAAACAGATATGAATACCAGATTTGATAGTATCGAAAACAGACTTGATAGTATTGAAAAGAAACAAGATATACTATATAATCAATCTATTTCAACAGCCGAGGAAATGACTTCTATTAAAGATAACTTTGATGTGGTTGACATTAAGTTAAATGCAATAGAAACTAGAGTAATTAAGATTAATAGAAAGCTAAATGGAGCGACTGACCAAGTAGCTAGAAATATGGAACAGTTAGAAGAAATAAAAATAAAATTACAATAATACATAAAAAGTACTTGACATTTTGTTAAGTACTTTTATATTTTTATAATTTTTTCCACAGGTTACATAATGATATATATATTTATATAAGTATGTAACCCGTGACATTTTTTAATATGGTTATATTATAGCAGATTTACACAACATAATATATGATACAAGCCATTTAAAACCATTCTAAGCGTGTTGTAATACATCTGTTTTATATTTTGCACCTTTTATTTTTAGAATCGAATATAAAAAATAATCTATATATAATTCTAGTTTATAGTGATTTGTTTATTCTTACAATATTGTCAAATTTGACAAAATACTATTCTTAAAATATTATATAATATATGTAGTAAAAAGGAGTGGTAAAAATGAAACTTGATAAACTTAAAGAATTAAGAATAGAAAGAGGATACAGTCAGCAACAGTTTGCTACTTATATAAATATATCTCAAAGAGCATACAGCTATAAAGAGGCAGGAAAAAGGGAATTTTCCATTTCAGAAGTCGAAAATATCTTAAAATTTTTAAATGTAGAACCATTGGAATTACTTGATTTAGAGTAGATTCCAATATTTTTTATATTTTTTAGAACATTTTTACTTGTAATTTTGTTCTAAACACAGTATAATTAAATCATAGCAAGGGAGAACAAAGAAAATACAAAGCCACCTCTCAAATGAAGTAACAGGCGAAGGCTTCTTAAAACTCTAGCTAATTAATAATACTAGTTGGTGAGGTGTTCCCAACATTGAGTAAATTAAGTAAGTAAATAAAATTAATAAAGGTTTCCAGTTGTTAGCCTACAAAAATCTGAGGTATCAACTTAGTTGCTCCTAAAATGGCACTCAATACAACTTAATACGACATAGCAGTTGTGAAGTACTGCATTATCAAAAGTACTAAAGATTGAGCATTAAAATTATAGTTTGTACTGCTTAACACCTACATTGGTCATAAACTATCTAATATTTACTAAAATTATTTAAGCTATTTATTTTAGATTATTTTAGTAAGTGTTAGAATACAACACTTGAATTATGATATAATAATAAAATAGGAGTGTGAACGGCATGGATGAAAAAATATTAGAATTGTTACAAGAAATGCAAGGAGAAATAAAAGGAATTAATACTAGACTAGATGGCATTGAAGGCGATATTAAGGACTTAAAAACTGGACAAGTTGAAATTAAAGACGATTTAAAAGAAATAAAAGGCGATATAATAAAATTAGATTTAAAAACAGAAGATACAAAAAGAAGTATAAAACTTATGCAATTAGACATTAATAAAATAGAAACTATTACTAATTATAATCTGAATGATATAGCAACACTTAAAGCAATTAAGTAGGAGTGTGGTATTAATGGATGAAAAAATATTAGAATTATTACAAAAAATGGATAATCGACTTAATGGAATTGAAAGTAGACTTGATAGTATCGAAAATGAAGTGAAAGAAGTAAAAGTTGATATGGGCAATCGCTTTGATGAAGTAGACAAAAAACTTGATTACATACACAAAGATATACTTATCGCTAAGACAGATATAAACGAAGTAGATAAGCATTTGGATAGAATTGATGATAATATGAATTTTGTAGAAATGGCTACATCTAAAAATTGGAATGAGATTGCAAGACTTAAATCAATTAAATAGTAGTACGTAAAAAAGACACTTGAAGTATTGAGTGTCTTTTATATAACTCTTTAATATGATATTATTATTCTATAATAATATTACTAGGAGGTATGACATGAATTTAGCTAGACTTAAAGAATTAAGAGTAGAAAAGAAATTTACACAACAACAATTAAGTACTGCTATAGGAATAACTTTTAAAACATATTCAAAAAAAGAAAATGGACATAGAGAGTTTACAATTAGTGAGTTTGAAAAGATTTGCTTTGTATTAGATATAGAACCATCTGAGTTGTTAGAAATAGAAATGTAAAAATTTTTTAATAAAATATCTACAAAAACATATTGCATTATTGGCGAATATGTAATATAATAAAATCAAGAAAAGTACAAGAGGGAATAATAATAAAATATAACTCGCCGTTTTTACCATATTAAATAAGCGAACAATTATAAGGAGGATATAAAAATGCTAAATATATACATAACTAACTTAGGGAAATACAATGAAGGTGAATTGATAGGAGAATGGGCTAAACTTCCAGTAAACGAGGAAGAATTACAAGAAATATTAAATAGAATAGGCATCAATGAAGAATATGAGGAATATTCCATAACTGATTTTGAAACAGATATGAAAGGATTAGAAATAGAAGAATATAGCAACATAAAACAACTAAATCAATTGGCTGAGAAAATTGAAGAACTAGATATCGCTGAGTTTGGACAATTAGAGGCTTTGCTTGAAGGTGACTATATAGATATTGATACAATACTTGAAAATGATATTTCTAATTTATTAGAAAAACACGATTTTACATTACTTGATGGTGAAAATCCTAGTAAAGAAATTGAATTAGCATATAATTCTATTGAAAATCTAGGTGGAATTGACAATTTAGATATAGAAACACTTAAAAAATATTTTAACTATAAGGAATATGGTGAGTGTTTAATTACAAATGGTGCTTATATAGCATCGAATAGTATAGCCGTAATTAACTAAAAAAGTTTTAGGGCGTTCTTCAAAAACGCCACTTCCAATAAAAAAATTGAAAGGGGAATAAATTATGAAAAAATTAATAATCAAGATAAAATTGTTGTTTAAAAAGGATTTAGATAGTAGCTATTGGAGTAATACAGAAAGTATTTTATTAAAATGTGGGAATAGTAATCAGTTAGAATTATTAAAACAAGCTAATAAATTATAGGAGGATATAAAAATGAATGAAATAATTGAAAAAAAATCAAATATTGAACTTGATAACATTATAGAAAGATTAATAGGAATAGGGTTCTGCGAACCAAAATATTATAAAGTTACTGTCTGGAAATATGCTAATTTAGTAATGCAAGAATTATGTAATATGAGACTTGTTTATCCTTTTGACTTTGGAAGAGGTAAGGGAAAATATAAGTCAAATACTGATGAAGAGACAATTTATAAGAGAGCTAAAGAAAGTACAAAGATACAAGAATATAGTAAAAAGTATCTAAGCTATATTGCTAAAACTAAAAAATAGTATAAGTAAATAAAATTTAAATTTAATATAACAGGAGGCAATAACATGAATAGAATAGTAGTATTTTACGATAATGAAGACCATCCAGTTTTTCAAGTACTTGTAAGAAATGTAAAAAAATATACTAGAAAAAATATAATAGTTGAATTAGTGGAGGATTATATTGAAAATAATACAGGTGAAATTGATTTAAAAGATAAGGGAATATGTGACATTGTAAGTTGGGAAGTATTTACTATAACGGATACAAAAGTATATAATTTATTATTCGATTTAAAATTAGATTATGATAGCTTAATTGATAATAAAAATAATGTAGATACAAGAGATTGTAATACAGAAGATAGTAATATAGGGAGTTATAATAAAGGAGATTGTAATACAGGACATAGCAATACAGGCGATAGGAATACAGGACATGGCAATAAAGGAGATTGTAATACGGGATACAACAATACAGGAAATTGGAATACAGGAGATTATAATATGGGAAGTTTCGATACAGGTGATAGGAATACAGGAAATTGGAATACAGGAAATGACAATAGAGGGAATCGTAACTCAGGACATGATAATATAGGGGATGACAATACAGGATATTGTAATGTGGGAAATTGGAATACAGGAAATTATAATATAGGAAAATGTAATACAGGAGAATGGAACATAGGAGATTATAATACAGGTATATTTTGTACAGATGTTCCAAAAATTAGGATGTTTAATAAAGAAACTGATTTAACATATGAGGATTGGATGAATAGCGAGGCACGAAATATTTTAAAAAGAAATAGTTATTTAGAAAAATGGATTCATATTGATGACATGACAGAAGAAGAAAAAGAAAATAATCCAGAATATTTAATCAATCATGGTTATTTGAAAGTATTTTCTACATTCAAAGAGATGTATAAAGATATGTGGGATAGTTTAACTGAAGAAGAAAAGAAAATTATTATGGACATACCTAATTTTGATGCTGATATTTTTAAAGAGATAACTGGAATAGAAGTAAAAATAAAGTAATGAATATAAGAATATAAATAAAATTCAACTTTTAAGTTGGTATAAAATATTAGGAGGATATAAAAATGAAAAAAATATTATTGTTTGAAGGTGCTGGAATGAATATATATGAAAAGGGTTCAGATGTTGGAAATCATAGAATTAGAACCGCTTTTATAAATGGTAATGGAGATAAAATATATTTAGAGCTAGGAGGAAGTATACTAAATTGTAAAACTTCAAAAAGATTTGGGTGGTATACACATATTGACCATTGTTTTAACATTAGTGTATCGACTGATGAAAATGTTTCAAGAATAAAATTGAATAATACATTTTTTAAGGGATATTCAAAAAGGGAATTAACAAATTATATAAATGAAAATCTTAACTGTAAGTTTGACACTATAGAGGTTTTAGACTGGATGGAAGGCTATAGAGTACATAGGAATAGACATGAGTGTAATTTAATGGATGACCATAAGTTGAACAGAAAAAGAACTATAGCAAGAAATAAAGCTTATGAAAAAATAGATAAAGAAATAAGAGAAAAATTAGGAGAAAAATATTCTAAAATAAGCCTTTATTCTATGGATGAAGAGTCTATAACTATCAGATGTCATACATTTGAAAAAGACTTATACAAAATAGGAATGAGTAAAGATAATAGATTATTAAAAATACCAGTTAATTACTAGATATAGTCAAATATTTAAAAACAGGTGGTTAAGCATTAAAGTAAATAAAATTAAACTCTTAATAAAAAATAGGAAATGGCGGTAAACAATATGGAAAATAAATTAAGAAGCGTAAATTTTAAACAGTTTGAAGACAATTTTGGAAATTTAATACAAGAATATGAAATAATAAAGTATCATAAAAATTCAAATGGAGAATGGATAGAAGATAGGAGGTTTAATAGTTCAAGAAATTATTATATTGTAAATAATAATTTATATCATAGAATAAATGATAGTTTATTCTTATGTAATATGGATTTTAATAGTTCTACATGTGGAGCATGTTATCAAATTGGAAAAGAAATAATAAATAATAAAAAAATAATAGGAAACAAAATCTTATTTACAGAAGTATGTAAACTTGATAATCAATCATTAATATTAAGTTTGCATAAACAAAGTTACTCAGATAATACTTCTTTTTATTCTCTTCGAGATAGATATAATAATTTTAAATTAGAATATGGGAGTAATAATATTGAAGATTTAATAATTCAAATAGAAAAAGAAATCTTTTTAAAAGAACGATATATAAAAGAACAAGATGAGACTCATGTAGAACATTTAAAAAAGATTTACAATTGGAAAATTAATATATTTAATAGATTACAGAATATTCAAATTAAGTATTAAAGTGAATAAAATATTAATTTTAATAGCATATATGAGTTATCAAATTACTATCATTCTAAAACTTAAATGATAATGATAGTAATTTGATAAAAAGATTTTAAAAAGTATAAAAACGCAAAGGTATAAATACATTAAGAGGTTATTCAAAGAGCTTATACGAGCTTGTACGAGTTCGTGATTATAAACTAGGAGGGTACTAAAATGAAAAATTTAAAAAGTATGATTATAGGAATGTTATTAGGTTTAATTATTATAGGAGTTGTTGGATCAATAGAAGTTAAGGCTGCCGAATTAGATAATTTTTATGTAGAAACTACAGATAGAGTTATTGAAGTGTTAGAAGATGAAAGTGTAGTTTTATATGATACTAAAGAGCAAGTTTATAATTTCTATCCTGTTTGCTTAGGTGATTGGAACTATAGCTTTGATAATAAAAAAGAGTTGCACAGAGCAGTTAATACTTACAAAGAATTATCTAGCAATATAAGTCATTCAAGTAAAACATATGTGGTTAATAAGTTAAATTACAATGGAAACATTAAAGTGTTTCTAAGCGATGGAAGTTCAATTGTTTATATAAAACAGGATAATAAATATTACTTTTATCCTTCTTGTATGGGTGACTGGTACTTAACATTGGATAGTAAAATTGATTTAACTAATTGTATTAATACTTATATAGAATATTATTATTCCTTGTCAACTGGAGGTGGCACAAATGAATAATAATGATAAGTTATCTATATTAAATCAATTGGAATACATAGAAAATGATATTGATGCAAGAAATGAAATGATTGAAAAATTTAAGGACTTATTGGTCAAATATCCAAAAAGTAGAGATATAAGAAGATATATCAAACAACAAACTCAATTCTTAAATGGTATTAAATATATATATGATAATTTAGATATTTTGAAGAATATGGTAAATAATAACAAGAAGTGAGAACATTACTAGACATAACAATGTCTACTGAGTGTAAAAGGGATTCATTTAGTCAATACAAAGTTATTATGCCAATTTTTAATTAAATTGTAATTTAACATAAAAATGTAGTTACTATTTTAAAACTCATAATAACTACATTTAATAATTTAAAAAGGGAGATGGAAAAAGTGAATGAATTAAAAGTTAAAGGAAAACAAAAGTTTATGAATTTAGAAATACTGGTTATAGAAGGTGGTTTTGGTGAAGATAAAAAATGTATGACGGATAAGACTATATCTGAAATACATAATCAACCGAATAGAGAAATTAGACGTAGAATATCAGACAATATAAAAAGATTCAAAGATAATATAGATTATATAGATTTAAAACGTGTGGGCGATAGCCACACGTTGATAGAATTAGGTTATGCCAAGCAATCTATAACTCAAGCTGATAATATATTTTTATTATCTGAAAGAGGTTACTCAAAGTTAATTAAGATAATGGATACTGATTTGGCTTGGGAAATACACGATAAAATAATGGATGAATACTTCAATATGAGAAAAAAGTTAAATGACCCTTTTGAAAACTTATCTCCAGAGTTAAAAGTTATAATCAAACTAGAACAAAGACAAGCAGAACTTGAATCTGGGCAACAGGAATTAGAAGAAAAAGTTAATATTCTATATGATTTTTCTACCATAGACTACAATCAACAAGAAACTATTAGAAATTTAGTAAATAGAAAGGTAATACAAATATATCAATGTTTAAATTTTTCAGCTTATGAAGATGCTAAATTAAGAAAAAGAGTATACTTTTCACTATGGAAAGATTATAGAAAAAAGTTTGGTGTTAATAGCTGTCAACCGCCAACTACCCTAAAGGGTAGTAGCTTGTAAAAAGCTAGTTGAATAGCCTAAGTTTACACTACGTTATGTAAGAATATATAGGTACTTCAGGATACTTCTCTAGTCCTGAACTCTACGGTATATCATTAAACATCACTGATGGCAGGTGAAGTGTGGTATATTCAAAACCTTTCATAACATTGGCGAAGAGAGTCTACCACCATAAGGTGAGGTTAAATTATCTGAAAGGATTATACTATGGTATATGTAATTAATTTTGAAGGAAAACCATTAATGCCTACTACTAATGCAAAGGCTAGAAAATTATTAAACCAAAAGAAAGCTACTGTTAAAAGAGCTAACCCATTTACTATACAGTTGTTGTATAAGACAGATACTGAATATATTCAAACTATAACATTGGGAATAGATAGTGGATATTTAAATATAGGCTTTTCAGCTATAACAGATAGTAAAGAATTAATAGTTGGAGAAGTAAAATTGCTTCAAGGTATAAAAGATAGATTATTAGAAAAAAGTCAGTATAGAAAAATTAGGAGACAAAGATTAAGATATAGAAAACCTAGATGGAACAATAGAAAAATAAGACAAGGATGGTTAGCACCAAGTTTACAACATAAGTTAGATACTCATGTTAAATTTATAGATTATCTTAATACTATATTGCCTATCAGAAATATAGTATTAGAGGTTGCTAATTTTGATATACAAAAAATCAAGAATCCTGATATATCTGGTGTAGAATATCAGCAGGGAGAACAAATGAGTTTCTGGAATGTTAGAGAATATGTACTTCATCGAGATGGACATATATGTCAAAATCCTAATTGTAAGAATAAGAGTAAAGAACAGATATTAGAAATTCATCATATTAAGTACAAGAGGGAGGGTGGTTCTGATGCTCCTAGTAATTTGATAACTTTATGCAATAAGTGTCATACATCTCCTAATCATAAAAAAGGGAAATTTCTATATGATTGGTGTGAAAATGGTAAAAAAGTTAGAGGTTTCAAAGATGCTACATTTATGTCAATGATAAGATGGTACTTATTGGAACAGTTGAAAGAAAAATATACTAACATTAAAGCAACTTATGGTTATTTGACTAAAAATCATAGAATTGAACATGGTATAGAAAAAAGTCATTTTAATGATGCTTTTGCTATAGCTAAAGGTGTTAATCAAGTTAGAAATTTAGAAATATTTAAAGTTGAACAGTCAAGATTAAATAATAGAAGTCTTGAAAAATTCTATGATGCTAAATATATAGATAATAGAACTGGTGAAAAAGTTTCTGCAAGTGAACTTAATTGTGGAAGAAGAACTAGAAATAAAAATTTAAATTCTGAAAATCTTAAGGTGTTTAGAGGTCAAAAAATATCTAAAGGTCAAAGAAGAATAAGGAAGAAAAAATCATTATATCAGCCTAATGACTTAATTAAATATGAGAGTAAAGTTTATACAGTTAAAGGTAGTCAAAATGAGGGAAAATACATAGCTTTAAAAGGAATCAAAAAAGTACCAAATGTAAAACTAATTAAGCCATATATCTTTAAGAAGGGATTAAATTGGAGTCATGGATTATGTTAGTAGAAATCATTCTAAGTGTTTGTTATTGGTACATCTGATATTTGTATGTAAATATAGAAAAAACTTGTTAATTAAATTCGGCGATGAAATTAAGCATATTCTTAGTGATATAGCAAAAGAAAAAGATTTAATCATGGTTGAAATGGAAGCTGATAAAAATCATGTGCATCTATTAGTTAAATACAGACCAACAGTTTCTATATTGGAGATAGTAAGATGGTTCAAGCAAATTTCAACTTATAGAATTTGGCGAATTAATAATAATCAATTATACCTTAACAAATATTTCTGGAAGGAGAAGACCTTTTGGTCAGATGGATATTTTGCTTGTAGTATCGGGGATATTTCTAAGGAAACTATTGAAAGATATATACAGAATCAGGGATAGGCTTACATCCACTAACCTAAAGGTATAGTGGTTTTACGCCTTATCTTATAAATTATTTGCCACCACTACTATATGACTACACAGATTTAAGGCTTGATTATCAGCCTAATGATAAGAATATAAGAGATTTTATAGGTGATAGAGTCATGCCAGAAGAAAGACATGGGTTAAATAGTATCCTAGAAGGTCTTGGATTAGATTTCTATGACCCTTGGGAGATATGTAAAAAATGTCATGGTTGTTCACATGAAGACTATTGGTGGCTTAAAAAAGAAGGGGATACTTTTCAGTGGAGAGAATATCATCAAATTAGTTAATATCTATTAAAATGGTTATTTTAAAAATATTATTCAACAACTAAATTTTTAAATTATAACTAAAAAATGTCCTATTATATTGTATATTTTAGGACATTTTTTAGTTATAATTTAAAATACAATCTATATTAATAAGGAGAAAAAAATGCTCAAAATATTATTTATGTCATTAGCAATTTGTATAATTATTAAATTATCTATTTCAATATTTAAAGACTCATTAAAGTTTTTAAATATGTTTGATAATAAAAAGGAGAGTTTTATTGGGTGGATAATTTTATGTATTCTAAGTTTAGCTATATATTGTTTGATAGATATAATATTGTAAAAATATGATATAGTTTAGAAGTATATGTAGATAAAAGATAGAATTAAAAGATTAACATAGTATGACAATCGTAATCTCATATAGTATACTTAAATTGAGGTGATTACATGACTTGGAATAATTTAAAAAATAACGATATAACATATATAGTTGAATATATTAATAATAAGTTAAATAATAGTAAGAGCTTGACTAAAGTTGCCATAGAGCTTGGTGTATCTGAAAGTAGTGTAAGAAAATATCTCACTAAAAGAGGTTATAAGCGTATAAATGATGAGTATGTATTTATTGGTGACAATGGTATGACAAAGGTAATAAATAATAAATTACAGAGTAATAATGATAGTATATTTAATATGACAATAGAAGATGACAACAGTCATAACATAGTAATTGACAATCAATTTAAAAATAACATAATTTCTTTAGCAAAAGACTATGACAAGATACAAGATGTATTAAACTGGTTTGAGAATAAAGAAGATAAAAATGTAATAGAGGTTGTACAAGATGGTATTAAGATTGATTTACCTTCAAAAGATGCTATAAGAACTACAGTTAGGTTGAATAAAGATGCTTGGAATTTATTTGATGAGTTTTGTGAAAAATATAGAGAGTTTAATAAGTCTGATTTAATGAGCATGGCTTTATTAGAATACATAAAAAAGTACGATAAATAAAAATGACAATAAAATCATAGTTTTAATATAAATAATCTCATTATTTGAGGTTATTTTTTTATTTTTTATTTAAATCGGAGAAGGTAAATGCTATAATACATATATATAATAAAAAAAGGGATGTTTGAACATATGAATTATAATTTAAAAAATGAAAATGTATTATCAGAGTTATTACAAAATGAAGATGAAAAAACAAGGATTGGCATACTCAAAGTTTATAAAGTTTTAATATTTTGGTTTGCTAAAGAAGAAAAGCTTATTGAAAAGGAAAATGACTATATTGTTGAGATAGTAGGTAATGATAAAGAAAAAATTGTAAGAGATATGAGTCAGGATAAAACATACAATGCTATAATGGCTATAATTTTCAAGATTAACAAGATATTTAAAACTTTAAACTATGATATTCACTTTTATAAGCCAAAAGATTTAGTTGCTGAATTTGATTTATCAAAATACCTAACAAAAGATGAAGTCCTTCAAGTATGTAATAAGTTAACTAATGCACAAGATAAGTTTATAATTTACGCAGCTTTTTGTGGACTCATTGGTAAAGATGCTGAAGACATAAGAGGTATAAAAATAAAAGACATAGATTTAGAAAAAAGATTAATAAAATTAAAGGATACAGAGTTTAAATTGGACAAGTTCTTATTTGATTTTACAAAAGAAACATTAGAGCAGAAAGAGTACAAACAATATCTAGAGCAAGGTAGTAATGCGGCTGAATTTTATCTATTTAATTCTAATTCTGAATATCTAATTAAAACTAAACCAGATGCTAGATATGGAAATGGATTAAAAGAGATAGGATACTCAACAATTCGTAAAAGATTACTTATAATTAATGATTACTTAGATAATAAAGTGCAGTTGAATTTCACTAATCTAAAAATTTCTGGTATTATGCATCAAATGCAAGTAAATGAAAAAAAATATACTCAATCTGGTTGTTGGACGAACAAAAGTTTAAAAGAGTTCAAAGAAGATAACAATTTAAATTTTAAGATACAGGAAGTTTTATCTATTTATAAGCAAAAATATGTTAAAAAGGAGTAATCTATGAGTAAAGATATAAAAGAAAATAACATAAATCTAAATAAAATAGATTTAATTATACATGCTATTTATGATACAGAGACATTTAAATTATTAACAAAAAAGTTTTTTGAGATTTTCAGAATACGAAATGATTTACCTACTGAAAAAGTAAAGCCTATTTTTGAAGATTTTGTATATTCTACAATTGCTGATAAGATTGATGAATTGGATACTCCTACCAAAGCTAAACGATTAAGAAAAAAACATAGTAAAAATGCATGGGACTTAAAAAAAAGATGGATGAGAATGACATTAGAGTCTATGAATAAAACAGCAAATAAATTATTGAAAAAGGAATATGGAATTGTTAAGGGTGAATTTATAAAAACTGGTAGGATTATTACTGCCGCTGTGGATAGTCCTGAAGAATTACTTGAAATAAGAAAAGATTTTCTTGAACAATGGTCTTCAAATTTATCTTATAAAATATCTGACTATATTTATCTTGAAGAGCTAAGTGATAGTAAAATTAATTCAGCCTTTTCACACGATTTGATTCTATGTGTCACTAAGATATTACAAGATGAATATGAATTTGATATTAATAAGATAATTATTAAAAGTCCATCACAATTAGCCCCTGGTATATTTATACCTCACACTAGAGGGAGAAAAATAAATCACTTAAATGTAGCAAGAAAAGATGAGAATTTATATCAATCACATCCATATGATGCTATAAACGATTCTGGTACACAGATAGATATGTTTTATGAATTTAATTTAGACCCTAATTCAAGTGATATTAAAAACATTGATGGATTAAAATTAGAACTTACTAATCAAACTACAGAAAAAAAAGCTATTAGTAAATTATTCTTAGACAAACAAGACTTAGATATAATCAGATTTGCTTATTCATATAGTTATTTAAATTCATATACTTTTTTCTTATCAGATTTATTAAAGTATCTAGGATTGACAGATGCTAAAGCAAACTATCAGAAAGTAAGAGATAAATTAATGAAGTTACCATTTTATACTTTTTATACTGAGACGTATGAAAAAGATGGTAGCTTAAAATCTCAAACAAGTTTTAACCTATTTTCAAGAATTCATATAGAAGAAATAAATGGAAGAAATGCTGTTCAAGTTACAAAAGCATTTGTTGAAGAAATTGAAAGAGTTTCAACTGAATTAATGTATAAAAATGAATTAAAAAAATTAAAACTACCACAATCTATCAACTTAGCTTACTTACTTGAAGGTAGAAGAAGCTTTGAAATTAGTCAAGGAGTAAATATAGTGGACAAAAAGTACACATTTGATATAGAACAACTAAAGTGGTATGTACATTTAAATAATAAAAATAAACTAAAAGACAATATGAAATATATTGAAGATGGTCTTAAAGAAATTATGGAAAACCAATTTATAATAAAAAAATACGATGTAGGATATGGATATTTTGATATTTGGTTCTATGAGGATGTTGAAAAAAGAAAATGTTTAATAAATAATACAGTTTTATCTTTACCCTCTTATATAGTAGATTAAAAAATAATGGTCTGTACTCCGTAGTAATTAATCTTATATGTTTCTTATTACTCGAATTTAAAAATTAAAAACTATGAATAATGGTCTCAGCTCCGTAGTAATTGTTTTTTGGTATTTTTCAAAAAGTACAAATAATGGCCTGTGCTCCGTAGTAATTCAAAAAACCACTAAAAAAGCTGTTTTTTAAGGTAAAAATAATGTCGAAAAATTTTTTTTATTCTAAAATTCAGCTTTTACACATCTTGAAATTGCTACTCTCTAACATGAATAATGGTCTCATCTCCGTAGTAATTTATAAGTATTGAAATTACTGCTCTCCAATATGAATAATGGTCTGTACTCCGTAGTAATTCAAATAGACAAAAACTTTTAATTTGGTTAAGATAAACTTATATAAATATAAAATTTTTAGATTATTTTTATATAAGTCTATTTTTAATAATAATCCATAAAAAAATAATGGTCTGTACTCCGTAGTAATTAATCTTATGTAAGGAGAAAATTATGAGTATTAAATATAATGATAAAAGAGTTGTATTAGTTAATTTTGAAAATATTGATAAATTAAATAACTCTGAAATTGAATACATTGATTTAGAAGATAAACAGTATTATGTAGTTCATCAAGGCAAGAAAAACAAGAGATTTACAGATGAAGAAGTAAAGAAAATAAAAGAAGATTTAGATAACGGATTGAGTATAAGGAAAGCAGAACAAAAGTATAACTGTGGTAGAAATACTATCATGAAAATCAAAAAAAACGAGTACTAGTGTTACATATTCTTACAACATGTAACTATATGTGTTATAATAAGTTTATAGAAATATTATCCAGAAAGGAGGATTATGTTATGCAAGTATTAAAACCAGTTGCTAGAATATCAAAATCAAAACTAAAAGATATCTTAGATGTTTTTAAAACTTCTATAAGGAAAGTAGAAAAAATAGATTATTCTGCTTGTAATTCTTGTGCAATAAAAAATAACCCTTCTTTTGACAATACTAAATTAAATGAATTTTGTTCAAATTGTCCTAAATTAAAAACTATATCAGAGTTTTCTTATGTTACAGAAAAAGAAACAGAGCTAGGTACAATAGAGATTGTAACCAGTGAAAGTAAATGTATGACTTTAAGTAAAAGTGCTATAAAACAGTATTTAGCATATCACTTTATAGTATCTAATAAAAATTATGTTAGAAAATCAGTATCATTCAAAAACATAGCTGATATATGCAATGTTTCTGTTGTTACAGCTAGACATAACCATAATGTATTACTACAAGTTGGATTAGTTTATTCTACAGAAATTAAAAGAGGTAAATTCGATATAGTTATAGATGAAGAATACAAGAATCATCTTAAAAAAGAAGATGGTGGAAAAGGTTACTTAACTATGTCATTAGATACTTTAAATCACTTATTAAGTTTTGAAAATGTAAATGAGTTAAAACTTGAAATTAAAAAGTTAATTTGGGCTGATGCTAAAGGAAGTAAGTTAGGTAAAAGAATACGATTTAAAAAAGATAATCTTATATCCATACTTCCAGAATACATAAAGAAATCAAACAAGCGTACAGAAGCCTTTTTAAGGAGTTCTAAAACTCTATTTGATATAAGTAATGATACAATAGATACAAAGCGTTACGAGACGAAAGAAACCATCTCAGATAAATATACAGAATCAATTAGAATAAAAATATTAAAATTCTTTGACGATACTGGTTGCTCTTTGAGTTCTAATTATAGTAAAGTGTTATCTCAGATAAATTTAGATAGACATAATTTATTTGAAGAAGATTTAAAAAGTAAATTAGAAATGGAAAAAGATATTATTATAAATGACTTAGTTGGATTAGCAGTGCAATATGGTATTAGTAGAGTTCTAGCAGCATTAGATTATATGTTTAATAAATATACAGTTGATGAAGAAGATACAAACTATAATGAAATAAATAATCTAGGCGCATTTATAAGAACATTGATTGTTCAGAGCATAAATAAAAATGGAAGTCTAGCAATAGCAATTTAATATATGGAGTAGTTCAAAAAAATTGATTTTGGCTACTCCTATTAGTGTTTATATTCAAATAATAAAATACTTAAATAGAGCTATAAAGAGTGTAAAATCTCTATTAGCTCTATTTTTTTATGCTTATTCTAATTAATTTATATACACAATAGAAAGTTTTTTATACATAATAATAACTTAATTTTCCATTATATAAATATAATTATACAATTTAATAAGAAACTTATTCAAAAAAAATAATAATACATCAACAATATATTATTATTAAAAATTAATTTTTATTGTATTTATTGCAATTACCTTACTACATAGAATTTCCACTTTTTCTAATTACTGAATTTAATTCGTGTTCTTAATTATTATTAATAATTCCTGATTTAATTTCTGAGAAACTATTTAATAATATTTTTGTAATATTTACTAAAAAATTGAACATTTAATTAATGAAAACTTTATAGGAAATATTTTACATTGTATAATAATAGTATAAATATTTTAAAGGGGATAAATTATGGGATATCAAAGTGAACCTGAATTAGAAGAATTATTAATTAAACAATTAGTAACTCAAGGATATAGTCAAATAAATATAAGTAGTGAAAAAGAGTTAGAAGAAAACTTTAGAGAACAATTATATTTACAAAATAAAGAAAATCTTGAGGGAAAAAGACTTACAGATAAAGAATTTGAACGTGTACTAGCACAATTAAAAGGAAAGTCAATATATGAAAGTGCAAAAATACTTAGAGATAAATTTATAATTCAAAGAGAAGATGATTCAAATGTATATTTAACACTGTTTAATACTAAAAATTGGTTTGAAAATAAGTTTCAAGTCACACATCAAACGACTGTTAAAGGAAAGCGTGTAAATAGATATGATGTAACGATACTTATAAATGGATTGCCATTAGTTCAGATTGAATTAAAACGTAGAGGATTAGATTTAAAGGAAGCTTTTAATCAAATAAATCGTTATAGAAAAGATTCTTTTAAAGGATTATATAAATATATTCAAATTTTTATAGTTAGTAATGGGGTGGAAACAAAATATTTTTCAAATAGTGATAAAGATATTTCATTTATTCATACTTTTTTTTGGACAAATATAGAAAATAAAAGAATAAATAGGCTTGAAGAATTTACTAAATCATTTTTAAATCGAAGTTATCTTACTAAAATAATATTTAAGTATATGGTATTAAACAGGAGTGGTAAATTTCTGATGGTTATGAGACCATATCAAATATATGCAGTAGAAGAAATATTAAAACAAGCATCTGAAACTAATGAAAATGGATATATATGGCACACAACAGGTAGTGGAAAGACATTAACTTCATTTAAAGTTAGTCAATTATTATCTAAAGAATCAGATATAAAAAAAGTATTTTTTTTAGTTGATAGGAAGGATTTAGATACTCAGACATTAGAAGAATTTAATAGTTTTGAAAAAAATTCAGTTGATACCACAGATAAGACTAAAAAATTAGTTCAACAAATTGAAGATATAAATAAAAACTTAATTTTAACTACAATACAAAAAATGGCGAATGCAATAAAGTCAAAAAAACATGTAGAAGTAATGGAAAGATATAAAAATGAAAAAGTTATATTTATAATAGATGAATGCCACAGATCACAATTTGGCAAAATGAATACCCTTATTGACAAACATTTTTCTAATGCACAATATTTTGGATTTACTGGTACACCTCGCTTTGTTAAAAATAAAAGTCAAAATGGAAAAACAACATCTAGTTTTTTTGGTAGATGTTTACATACATATCTAATAAAAGATGCCATAAATGATGGAAATGTATTAGGATTTTCAGTAGAATATATAAAAACTTTTAAGGGAAAATTTGATGAAAATGATGATACAAAAGTAGAAGATATTGATACTAATGAAGTATTTGTATGTGATGAAAGACTTGATTTGGTAGCAAAAAATATAGTTAAAAATCATAACTTAAAAACAAGGAATGGAAAATATAGTGCTTTATTTACAGTTCCTAATATATCTATACTTGTAAGATATTATGACAAATTTAAAGAATTGAATCCTGATTTTAAAATAGCAGCCATATTCAGTTATGGGGTTAATGAAGATAGTGAAGGAAGAGACGAACAATCAAGAGATAGTTTAGATAGAATTATTAATGATTATAATAAAAATTATGATACAAATTTTTCAACAGATACATTTACTAATTATTTTAAAGATGTATCTAAAAAAATGAAAAATGGGAAGATAGATTTGCTGATAGTTGTAAATATGTTTTTAACTGGATTTGATAGTAGTAAATTAAATACTCTATATATAGATAAAAATTTAAAATATCATGAATTATTACAAGCATATTCAAGAACTAATAGGATAGATGGTATTACAAAACCTTATGGGAACATAGTTTGTTATAGAAACTTAAAGAAAAATACTGATGAAGCTATTTGTCTTTTCTCAAACACTGATAATACTAATGTAGTTATTATGGATGATTATAATGAATATTTAAAAATGTGGAAAAGTTCATTAGATAAGTTGTATAAGATAGCTCCTACTCCAGATTCTGTTGATGATATACAAATAGAAGAAGAAAAAAAAGAATTTATAATATGCTTCAGAGAACTTTCTAAAATATTATCAAAACTACAAACATTTGTAGAATTTGAATTTAAAGAAGAAGTATTAGTTATGAGTGAACAAGAATATCAAGATTTTAAAAGCAAATATTTTACGATATATGATAGTTTAAAATATGCTAAAGGTGAAAAAGTATCTATATTATCAGATATTGATTTTTGTATAGAGCTTATGCATACTGACAAAATTAATGTCAGTTATATTATGAATCTAATAAGAGATATAGATTTAAGAAATAAAAATAAGAGAGATTCAGATATTAAATACATAGTTAATGAATTAGGTAGGGCTGATAATGAAGAACTAAGATTAAAGGTTGATCTAATTAAAGAATTCTTAGAAAAAGTTGTTCCTAAGCTTACTCCAGAAAATTCTATAGATGTTGCATATAATGAATATGAAGAGATTAAGAAAGAAGAAGAAATTAGTGAGTTTGCAAAAGATGTTGGTTTAGACAAGTATGAATTAAAACTGTATGTTTCAGAATATGAGTATTCTGGAATTTTAAATAAAGAAGATATAAGTAGTTATGTAAAAGTAAAATTAAAACCAAAACTTATAGATAGAAGGAGAATAGTAAATACTGTTGTTAACTTTGTACAAAATCATGTAAGAAAGTTTACTCTTTAGACATATTTTAGTGTAAAATAATAATGGTTTAATTATTCAGTAGTTAAAGGAGAAGTAAAAAATGCAGACAAATGAAAAGCAACAAGAGCAACAACAAGAATTATATAAAAAGTTATGGGATATGGCTAATGATTTAAGAGGAAATATGGAAGCTAATGAGTTTAAAAACTATATTCTTGGATTAATATTTTATAGATATCTTTCAGAAAAAGTTGAAAATAAAGTGGAAGACGAGCTTTCAAGTGATGATATGAATTACTTTGAAGCGTGGGAAGATGATAAATATAAAGAAGAATTAATTAAGATATTATCAGAAGATATAGGTTATTATATTGAACCTAAATACTTATTTTCAACAATAATAAAAGAAATTGAAAGTTCAAATTTTGATATAGAAATGTTACAGAATGCTATAACAAATATGATTGAGTCTACAATAGGTAAAAAAAGCCAAGATGAGTTTGATAATTTATTTGATGATATGGATTTAAACTCTACAAAATTAGGAAGAGATGTAAAAAGCCGTTCAAATTTAATAGCAAAAGTAATTGCAAATGTAAATAGTATAGATTTTGCTTATGAAGATAGTGAAATAGACATACTTGGAGATGCATATGAATATTTAATAGGTCAATTTGCTGCTAATGCTGGTAAAAAAGCTGGTGAATTTTATACGCCTCAACAGGTTTCAAAGATATTAGCTAAAATTGTTACTGTTGGTAAAAAAGATTTGAAGAATGTTTATGACCCAACATGTGGTTCAGGCTCATTACTTCTTAGAGTTTCAAAAGAAGCTAATGTACGTAAATTTTATGGACAAGAATTAACTTCGACTACATACAATTTAGCTCGTATGAATATGTTACTTCATGATATAAAATATTATAATTTTGATATTAGAAATGATGATTCACTTGAGCATCCAGCACATTTAGATATGAAGTTTGAGGCTATAGTTGCCAATCCTCCATATTCGGCTAAGTGGAGTGCTGATATAAAATTTATGGATGATGAAAGATTTAGTTCATATGGAAAACTAGCACCTAAATCAAAGGCTGATTTTGCTTTTGTACAGCATATGCTTTATCATTTAGATGAGGAGGGTACTATGGCAGTTGTATTACCTCATGGAGTATTATTTAGAGGTGCAGGAGAAGGCATTATAAGGAAATATATCATAGAAAAGAAAAATGTTTTAGATGCTATTATAGGGCTTCCTCCAAATATATTTTTTGGAACAAGTATCCCAACTGTAATATTAGTATTTAAAAATAATAGAAAAAATTCTAATAATATCTTATTTATAGATGCATCAAATGAGTTTGAAAAGGTTAAAAATCAAAATGTTCTTAGAGATTGTGATATAGATAAAATAGTTAATACTTACGTTGAAAGAGAAATTATTGATAAATATTCTTATAGAGCTAAAATTGATGAAATAAGAGAAAATGATTATAATTTAAATATTCCTAGGTATGTTGATACCTTTGAAGAAGAAGAAGAAATAGATATTTTTGAAATTAGTGAGAAAATAAAAAAACTTGATGAAGAAATAGTTAATATTGATAAAGAATTGGCTGTTTACTTAAAAGAACTTGGAATATAAGGGAGGTATTAAATATGAAAAATATACCAAATCTTAGATTTTCAGGGTTCAAATATGAATGGAAGGAAGAAAAATTAGGAAATATCGTTGATAAATTTCAATATGGTATGAACTCATCTTCAAAAAAATTTGATAATATAAATAAGTATATAAGAATAACTGATATAAATGAAAATACAAATAAATATATTTCCTCAAACCCAGTTTCGCCATCAGGTTTACTGGAAGATAAATATTTAGTTAAAGAAAATGATATTTTATTTGCAAGAACAGGAGCAAGTACTGGTAAAACTTACATTTATAATAAAGAGGATGGAAAATTGTATTTTGCAGGATTTTTAATAAGAGCAAATGTTATTAAAAGTTATAATTCTAAATTTGTATTTTTCCAGACATTAACTGAAAAGTATAACAGATGGGTAAAAGTTGTTTCCATGAGATCTGGACAACCAGGTATAAATGCTGAGGAATATGCAAGTTATTATGTAAATATACCTTCATTAAAAGAACAAGAAAAAATAGCGTCTTTCTTTACATTGATTAATAAAAAAATTGAAAAACAATCAGAAAAAATTGAGTTACTTAAAGATTATAAAAAAGGTATGATGAAAAGAATATTTTCTCAAAAAATAAGATTTAAAGGTTATTTGAGTTGGAAAGAAGGAAAACTTAAAGATATCTTGAATGAAAAGTTATATAAAATCAATAAGCCCCTAAACCCATACTGGAGATTAGGTATTAGAAGCCATGGAAAAGGAACTTTTCATGAATATGTAGCAGATCCATCAAAAATAAATATGGATAAATTATATGAAGTTAAAACAGATATGTTAATTGTTAATATAACCTTTGCTTGGGAGCATGCAATTGCAATTACTAATGTAAAAGATGAAGGAAAATTAGTTTCTCATCGCTTTCCAACATATGTCTTTAAAAATAATGCAAGAGATACTTTTTACAAGTACTATATATTAACTCCAAAATTCAAGTATTATTTAGTAAATGCATCTCCTGGAGGAGCAGGAAGAAATAGAGTCTTAAATAAAAAACAATTTTTAGAAATACCAATTCCAATACCATCAATAAAAGAACAAGAAAAAATAGCTTCTTTCCTTTCTTTAATTGATAAAAAAATTGAAAAAGATGAAGAAAAATTAGAACTATTAAATCAATATAAAAAGGGATTATTACAACAAATGTTTGTATAAATTATAAAAAACTTCTAAGTATGCTTGAATGTATACATAGAAGTTTTTTTATATTGCAAAAAATTTAAAAATCATAAAATTAAAAATCTATTAAATTTATATTATAATAAATTTAAAGGAGTGGATAAAATGAAAAATAATTTTACAAGTATATCTAATGAGATTAGATTTCATGTAGAAAATATTTTAAAAAGTGAGGATAGGGATTTTGCAGTTCAAGAGATAAGAGACGAATTACATAAAAGAACAAATACGGAATTTGGTTCAGGAGTGCTTTCATGAGTATTAAACAGGTTAAAGCTATGCAATTCAGAGGTTTTTTATACAGCTGGAAGGGGGTTATATAGATATAAAAAACAAGATAGTTTTGAAAATGAAATTCAAAAAATGTAGTTGAAATATTAAATAAAGCAGTAGAAACAATAGACAAGAGTAAACAAACTATTGATATATTAAGTATAGAGGAAGAAGATTAAAAGTAGATTTAATAAAAGCTCAATAAAAAATTAATTAGATTAAAAGTAATAACTTTATATGGTTATTTCTTTTTTTTACCAATTAGTCTATAAGTATACTATAATTATCTTGAGGAAAATAATCATATAGAGGGAGAAATTGAGGAATGGATAGATTTGAGATATTGAAGTATCTAGAATTTGATGTTTGGCATTCAGAATGGCCATTAGAGCTTCTCAAAGGGGCTATAACAAAAGATAATGCTACTAATAATTTATTATTACAACTAAAATTGTGTAATATATCTGATAAGGAGATAAAGTCTGCATATTTTAAAATAGAATGTTTTAATGATGCAGGAGATTTGATAGATGGTAATTTAAAGCATGTTTATCAAGATATAAACATTAAACCTCATGAATGTCTTGGTGATGACATTGCTATAAGAATAAATGATAATAAAACAAGAACAATAAATGTTATATTAGAACAAGTAGTGTTTTCAAATAATGAAGTCTATAAATATGAAAGAGAAGAAGGTTTAGTTATACCTGAATTAGATAAAATAGGATTGTTAAAAACAGAATTATTAGAAGAACTTAAAAAAGATTATGAAGAATATGACTTTGAATATGAAATTAAGTATATGCCTAATATAATAGAAAAAAAAGCATGGAATTGTTGTTGCGGTAAAATAAATAAATTAGAAAAAGATAGGTGTAATAATTGTAAGAGAAGTAAAACACTACAAATAAAAAAGATAAATAAAAATTATTTAGAATCTCTTCACAAAAAAAGCTTAAAAAATAAAAAAGAAATAGAAATCAAGCTTGAAAAAGATAATAAATGTAAAAAACATAAATTAAAGAATATAAATAAAAACAATAAAAAAAAGTCAATGTTACTAATAAGTATATTATTAATTTTTATTATCTTTATTGGTAAAAATATTATTAATAAGCATGTTTTTTTAGATGAAATAAAGTATAAAAATGAATATAATAAAAAAATATCTGTAGAAAAAGATAATGTATATATGTTAAAAGATAATGGAAAAGTAACACATAGAAAAGTGAATGGTGAAAGTAGTTCTATATCTGGTTGGGAAGATATAATATCTATAGTATCATATGAGGATTCAATAATAGGATTAAAAAAAGATGGTACTGTTGTTTCTAAAGGACTTGAAGATTCAGATTCAGATAATATTAGTAAATGGATAGATATAATAGATATAGAATGTGATAGTGGAACTTTTGTAGGATTAAAAAAGGATGGTACTGTCGTTGCTACTGGAAATAATGATTATGGTCAATGCAATGTAAAAAATTGGTCTGATATAGTAAGCATAGAGATAACAAAATCAACTATTGAGTATATGAAAAATACAACAGTAATAGGAATAAAAAAAGATGGAACAGTATTACTTACAGGATATGATAGTTCAACTCATAGAAAAGAAACAGATAAATGGAAAGGAATATCAAAAATAAAATGTGGTTCCTATAGTATCTTTGGAATAAAGAATGATGGAACAGTAGTTGTATCAGGTGGTGCTTATGATATTAAAAGTTGGAAAGATATAAAAGATATACATATTGGATTATGTGGGATAGTGGGGATAAAAGAAGATGGAACAATAATAAGTACAGATGAAAAATTTAATGAAATCATTAAAGATTGGAAAAATATTATTTCTGCTGAAATAATAGATAATCATGAAGGTGTTTCTATTATAGGAATTAATTCAAACGGAGATATTTTAACATCTAGTAGAGGTCAGAACTTAGATAATATAAAAAGATTAGAAGATGTGGAATATATAAATTTTGATGACCCTATTGATAATTTTTTAGTGGGCATAAGAAAAGACAATGTAATTTTTATAAGAGGAATAAACAATACTATAGCTGAAGAATACAATGAAGAAATATAAGAATAAATATTTTAATTTGGGGGTATAGAAAAAATGAAGAATTACATAGCAAGATGTTTATCAAATATGGGAGTATTTTTGGCAGGTATACAAGTATTAGCAGGTATAATAATCATGTGTCAAAAAGTAGAAATTCCATATGATTACTTATCAGATACTTATGAACAATATAGTCCTATTATGATTGGTATTGGTGCTGGAGTGATAGTTAGTGGAATAGTTATATGTTTAGTTTTAAAAGGATTGGCAGAGTTAGTTGAAAATTCTACTAATCAAATGGAATATCAGAAAGGGATATTAACTCTATTGAAAAATAACAATGGTATTATTAATGAATATGAAAATATTAGCAAAGTTAAGTTAGAAAAGCAATTTACAAATGAAGAATTACCAAAACTATAGACAAATATGAACCAGTTCAATATGAGCTGGTTTTATTATATTCTAATAGTAAAATTGTATGCATGTATTTATATATAAACTTATAATTATAATATAATAAAATTGACTTGTCAAGTAGTTTATGGTATAATATAAATTATTAGATAGTAAAAACATTGTACCTAAGTTGCAATATCTAAAATCCAGTTATGGAGGTATAATATATGTATAAAATTGGTGAAAATGTAATGTATCCAAAAGAAGGAGCATGTTATGTGAGTGATATTGTAACAAAAGAAATAAACCATCAAGAACAAAAATATTATGAATTAATTGTTATTTTTAATAGTAGTCTTAAAATTTCTATACCAGTTAAAAATGCTAATAAAGTTGGTGTACGTAGAGTTATCAATGAAGGTGAAATTAATAAGCTCATTCAAGATATTGATAAGAGTAATGATATATGGGTGTTGGATAGAAAAGAGAGATTTAAATTGTATGATAAAAAACTTAAGTCAGGAAACATATTTGAAATAATAAGGTTGATTAAGATGCTTGAAATACAAAATTCTGCAAAGAAATTATGTAGTACAGATAAAGCTTTTTTAGTTAAGGCTCAGAAATTTGCTTTATCAGAATTAGCAGCTACTCAATGCAAATCTTATGAATCTGTATTGAAAGAGATGTCAGAACATATCTTAAATTAAAAAAAATTAAACCAGCCAATAAGACTGGTCTTATTTTTTTTGACTAATAACTGATGTTAATTGTGTTAAATCTATATAAAAATATATAACATACTTATCTAATTACATATAAATACTAGATTTGCTTTTTTAATTCTCAAGAGATTCTTTAAAAATATTCTATTAAAACTCAGTGCTAATTGAAGTGCTGAGTTTTTTATGTAACAATAAATTATATTAATATAAAAATATATTCTACATTTATAAAATGATAAAATAACCATTTATAATACATTAAATTACATTAAAGTAAAAAAAGTATATGTCGAAAATATATAATATTCAATGACTATATACTTTAAGGAGTGGTTTAATGATTATAATTATTTGTGAGAATAACGATATGCAAAGAGATATCCTCTATGATTTTATTAAGATATTTTTAAATAAAATCAAAATAAAGAAATATAAGACTTTATTGTTTAAGAATGGAGAGGATTTATTGCAAGAGTATCCAGAGAAAGTTGATTTAATTTTGATGGATATAAATTTAGGAGGCAGAAATGGATTTGATATTTCAAAAGATATTAGAAAATTTGATAAAGATGTAAGAATAATTTTTGCAACTGCATCAGATAAGTATGCTATTAGAGGTTATGAGATAAATGCATTTAGATATATGATAAAACCAATATATTATAAAGAGTTTGAAAAATCTATGCTTGACTTTGCAATTGATTGGAGAAAAAGAGAGGCTATTATTACAATAAAAAGAAAAAGTAAAATAATAAAAATAGACGAACATAATATTTTGTTTGTTGAAATAGTGAATAGAAAGCTAAGAGTTGTTACTAAAGATGAGGAGTATATAATAAATGATAAGATGGATTTATTTGAAGAAAAGTTGAAAGAGAATATTTTTTTTAGATGCCATAAGAGTTATCTTATAAATTTATTAGAAGTAACTGACTTTAATTATAACTTTGTTTATTTAACAATAGATAAAATAAAACTTAAAGTAGCTCCTAAAAAGACAAAAGAACTTAAAAAAAAACTAGCCGATGTTTTTAGTGAAATATTATGGTAAAGTAGAAAGATTTGTTTTTGTTAATCGAATGTATGTTCTTGATAAAAACATGGATAAGAGTTATAATATTATTGTGTAGGAAAATAGGAAAAATATTAATATTTTTGAACATTTTGACATTAATTGTGATTTTAGTGTTGAATTTCTGTTAAAAAAATTTTATCATTTAATCAGAGAAATCTACTATTATAGAGTGGAAGGTTGTTAATTATAAATGATTTTAATTTATTTAAAATAAAATTTTTTGTTTCTTAAAAGAACGAATGTTCTGTAAAAGTGTAGACTGAGGGGATGTTTATTAAAAGATATTAGATTATCTTGCTTAATTTATAATGCACATATGGGGGTTATATACTAATGAAAAGACAAGTCATGAAAGAAATACTTAAAATGCTAGAAAAAATGGATTTATCTTATTTACTCATAATCAAAAGTTTTGTATCTAAATTAAAATAGCCCTTATTGGGCTATTTACTAAGTTTATCAATTACTTTCTGTATAACTTCTCTTTCATCATCAGTAAGCTCAGCAAATGTTAAGAATACTTTTTTTAAAAATTCATCATTACTTGAAAATGTTTTACCCATCATTGCTGCTAATTCAATATCATCTATATTTTTAAACATTTCTCCATTTCCATTTCGCAACCAGTCCTCATTTACATTAAAAACTTCACATATTTGAGATATATGACGCTCAGTAATATTTCTTTCTCCATTTTCTAATTTTGAAATAGATGCAGATGTTAATTTTAATTTATCACCAAATTCTTTCTGAGATAAACCTAATTCTTTTCTTAATTTTTTTAAATTACATATCATTGTGTTCAAGTCATCACCTCCAATAATTAAATTATACAGTTCCATATTGACAAAGTCAATAAAAATGATTCTGATATGAAACAAAGTACAAAATTATATTGACAAAGTATAATATTGAATATACAATGTATTTATGATAATGAAATAAAAAATGTACAAAATTAATAAAGGAGAGTGAGTTCATGAAAAATAAAAGATACAAAGAATTAATAAAAATGATATATTCCTTTAAAAATATAACAAATAAAAATCAAAATATTGTATATGAATTGTCTTTAGAAATTATCTCTAATAGGAAAGATAGAATAGGAGGAGTGATTGAAAATGAAAGATATTAAAGTTAAAGGTCAGCAGAGATTCATGAATCTAGAGATACCTATTATAGAAGGTGGTTTTGGTGAAGATAAAAAATGTATGACGGATAAGACTATATCTGAAATACACAATATGGAGATAAAACATGTTAGAGAGTTAATAAATAGGAATATTAGAAGATTTGCAAATACTATTGATTTTATAGATTTAAAAGTGGTCGTTGATAACGACTACAATTTAGAAGTATTGGGGTTGCTTGGTTATAGAAAAATGCAAATATCAAAAGCAAATAATATTTATCTTTTATCTGAAAGAGGATATTCAAAATTAATTAAGATAATGGATACTGATTTGGCTTGGGAAATACACGATAAAATAATGGATGAATACTTCAATATGAGAAAAAAGCTCATAGATAGCTATATGATACAAGACTCTATTGAAAGAGCTAAAAGATGGATAGAAGAAGAAAAAGAAAGATTATTACTTAAAGAAACAATTCAAGTTCAGCAGCCTAAAGTAGAATATCATGACAAAGTATTAAATCCTGAAAAATTAGTGACTACAACAGATATTGCGAAAGATTTAGGAATGTCTGCACAAGGTTTAAATGCTTTGCTGTATACGAATAAGATAATATACCCAGTCAAGAAAAATGGAAGGACTAAATGTTGGAAACCTTATAAGGATTACCAATGGTTGATACCTGAATATGCAGATTTTAAAATAAGTGAATATGATACACAATTAAAATGGACTGAAATAGGTAGAAAATGGTTGATAGAATTTGTAGAGAACATTAAAAAAATAAGTTAAAGCAAGAAGTTAAAATGTACTTTGAAAATTAAATATTTAAAAACATAAAAGATAGGTGATTAAATGATAAAACAAATACTAAATAAAAGAGGTAGTCTATTAAATCTAGCAAGTGAGTATTTGACAGAACAAGACTACCTCGACTTTCAAGGATGGTATACACATAGATATAGTAAGCTGAATGCTTATGATGCTTCTATAAATGAATATTTAAATTATAAAAATGACAAAAAATTAATAACTTATGTATTTAATTTAAAATTTCAAGAAGCTCTCATAGAAATATAATATTACTAAAAATGGTGATTGAAATGAATTATAATTATATAACTAAAATTGACTTGAAATATGGAAATACACAATTTGGATTTGAGAAATATAGCGATGCTTTAAACAAGTACAGAGAACTTAAAGAAGAATTTAAGTATGTTCCATGTGTTATAAAACTTCATTCATATGTAGCACATCAAGATTTATATGTGAAAGAAATTAAAGCTGATGGTTTTGAAAAGAAATATTCAGATACTAAAAGTTTAATAAATTTATTCAAGGAAGATAAACAAAGAATATTAAATGAATTAAGTATCTGTGATAGAAAAAGAGAAGAAATACTACATATGATAGAGGAAATGAATTTAGATATAGCCTCTTTAAATTATAAAATTGATACTATTAAAGAATTAAAAAATATTTTAGTTAAAAGGAGGTTAGTAAAATATGAGTTAAACAAATATTTAGCATTTGATAATACTTTAAATGAAATTAATCAAAAACTAGATAAGTATGAAACTAAATATAAACCACTAGAGAATCAAGGGAAGAGTAAATTTAAGAAAAATAAAAAGTAGGTGATTAAATGCATGATGTAAGAATAGAAACAAATCGAAATATAACAAAAGTTATAATTAATGGACATGATATAGGTGATATTATTGGATGTAAAATAATAAGTTCATTTGTTGAAAGTGGAATGAAAAATGAACTTACTATTAAACTATCTGTGAAAAATTTAGAAATTATTGCTAATTAGAGTAGTTATAACGTTAGATGCAATTTCAGTTAAAACATTAATAGATGTAGAACCAACTTTTGAAGCAACTTCTTTAGTTTTATTCCAATTTGTGTTTAAACGTATATTAGCTAAAAATTCATGACCTAAAGGTGTTAAATCATCAATAGTACAGTAAGCTGAAGTCCAAGAAACTCTGGTAAAAAAACCGTATAAGTTACATTGCCTTATATGATACGAAATCTCTTCATCGTTGTACATTTGTAATAATTCATAGTTGTTTTCTTCTTTTCTGTTATAATACATAATTTGAGAGAAACTTGTATTTTCTTCTACAGTTAATAATAAATCTCTAATACAATCAGGATTTAATCTCATAATGTTACCACCTTTTAAATTAATTTGAAGTTCTTAAGTTAATTATATCAAATATATAGTTGAGGTATATAAATTTAAAATAAAAAGGTAGGTATAATTTAATGCAAGAGTATCAATTTAACTTACTGGAAAAGATTTGTACTTAAAGAAAAGTATACAAGAGATTTTTAGAATAATTGGAAAATGTGGTTGTAGTAATAAATGTAATAAGAAAAATTGTAAGATGCTAGAAAAACTATAAGGAGGTATGTGTGTGGAGAATAAAGTTGAATTAACACAGGAAGATATAAAAAACACTTTAGTTGCTTTAAATACTATTAAATATATTTGTACAAAGTCTAAACACTGTAAAAATTGCCCTATAGGATACATAAAGAGTATAGATGAACATGACTGTATGTTACATAAATTAGTAGAAAGTAATTTATTGCCAGTTGATTGGCATATAAAAGAAGTTTCAAGATTACTAGATACAACAGTTAACTAATAAAAAACTTAAAGGAGTGTTTAAAATGAAGGAAGATCCAGTAAAAGTAAAAAATGTGAATGTGGTGGAGATGTATATGAACTTAATACAAAAATAGGTATTGTATATCAATGTAAAAATTGTGGTGAAATGTATAAATAGTGCTAAAATATTAGTTAAAGAAGATGAGGTGAAGTCAATGAGTAAAAAAGATAATTTATCTGTATTTATCAGTTTAATATTAAGGCACAAACCAGAAACTATTGGAATTAAACTAGATAACTATGGATATGCAGATGTTAATGAATTGATTGGAAATATAAATAGTACTGGAAGAAATATTAATATGGAAATCCTTGAGCAAATAGTTAAAGAAGATAATAAGCAAAGATATAGTTTTAATGAAGATAGGAGTAAAATTAGAGCAAATCAAGGCCATTCTATTAAGGTTAATGTAGAGCTAAAGGAATTAAGACCTCCAAAATGTCTTTATCATGGAACGACAATTAGATTTCTATATAACATTAAAAAGGAAGGTATTGTTAGAAAAAGTAGGTTATATGTACATTTATCAAATGATATAGATATCGCTATTAAAGTTGGGAAAAGGCATGGGATACCTATAGTTTTAAAAGTTAATACAGAGAGAATGTATGAAGATGGATATAAGTTTTACTTATCTGAAAACAATGTTTGGTTATGTGAGTATATACCATTTAAATATGTGGAGATTGAGTAGTTAAAGAAAGTTGTTCCATTGTTAAAAGGGAGCAACTTGAAAATTAAATCATATTAAAATACTAGTTTTAATACGATTTTACCTAGTAGAGTTAAAATGAAATAATAAAAATATCACATTAAGGAGGACTTTAATGTCAGAGCTTTTAAAAGTAAAAGAAATATTTGAAGCTTTAGCTGCTACATCTAGTAGAAAAGAAAAAGAAATAATATTAGAAGAAAATAAAAATAATAGAATGTTTGCTGAATGTTTACAATTCCTATTGGATTCAAATATTCAGACTGGAATATCTAAAAGTAAAATATTTAAAGAATTAAATAGCATCAGTTATAATGAATTAGATAATATATATGATATGATTGATTATTTGATTAATAATAACACTGGAAGGGATATAGATGTAAAGACGGTACAAGTATTTGCTAACAAAGATGAGGAATTAAAGTATTTCATATTTAGTTTAGCTACAAAAACAATTAAATTAGGTATAACATACAAAACCGTAGATAAGATAATGCCAGGTTTGATTATCTAATAAATTTATATTTTTTATAAAAAATCATTGAGAACATAGAAGGTATATGTTATAATATAAATATAAATAAAACAGAGAAGGTAAAAAGGTGATAATATGACTGATAAAATAATAGTTGCAAGTGTATTAGGAGAAGATATGATATTTAGAACGGAAATGAAAAAGTTAGAAAGAGGGGATGAGATAATAGTATCTGTAAATGGTAAAAAGGAACTGGCCATATTTATTAGATATATAGATAAGTGTGAAGAGTATATAGAAGATATAGCCTTTCAAAAAATAGATGAGACACTTTATGAAAATACAAAGGCTAAAGAGTCAGAAAGATTAAAAAAAGTATTCAAAGATAAATGTATGAAAAATTATAAACCTATTATTAATATGGAAGTAGATTATTATTTAAGAGAATGTGGTTTTAATTGTGAGGGTAGAAAATTTTTAAAAAATATAGATAATTCACAAATTTTAATTTATAGAGATTGCAATAAAGATATTTTAACTGTATCAAAAGGATTAACTTTAACTAAAACGGATATAACAAATAAGAATTTAATTACAATTATTAAAATAATAAATAATAGTTTATCAGTAGTTAGGTAGTAGAAATGAATTATAGTTTTAAGGGGGAGAAAAATATTTTTAGGTGGGTTAGTACTTTAATGTATTATAAAATGATTTTCAAATAAAAGGAGCGATTTAATGATAAGTTGGGAAATGAATGAAATGCAAAATGCCATATGGAATAATAAATATAGAAATAATAATGAAACTTTTGATGAATGGCTTAATAGAGTATCCAATGGAAACAAAGAAACAAGAAGATTAATACAAGAAAAAAAGTTTTTGTTTGGTGGCAGGATATTAGCTAATCGGGGATTGTATAAAGATGGTAGAAAGATAACTTACTCAAATTGTTATGTTTTGCCTACCAATGATTCTATTGAAGATATATATCAAACATGTAGTGATTTAGCTAGAACCTTTAGCTATGGAGGAGGAGTGGGAATTGATATCTCTAAGTTAAGACCTAGAGGAGCGAAAGTAAATAATTCAGCGAAATCTACAACTGGTGCAGTTTCCTTTATGGATACATATTCTTTGGTCGCTGAGACAATAGGACAAAGTGGTCGTAGAGCAGCTCTTATGATATCTCTTGATGTAAAACATCCAGATATTGAAGAATTTATAGATATTAAAACGGATTTAAACAAAATTACCAAAGCAAATATATCTGTAAAAATAACAGATGAATTTATGCAAAAAGCTACAGGAATAGATTCAAATCCAATGTATAATTGTTCTTTTACAAGAGAAGAAACTGGTGAAATTATAGTTAAAGAAATAAATGCTAAAGAACTATTTAATAAATTATGTGAAAATGATTGGAATTATGCAGAGCCAGGAATTTTATTTTGGGACAAAATAAATAATTATAATTTATTGAGTGAAGATGATGAGTTTGAATATGCAGGTGTAAATCCCTGCGCCGAGGAGCCGCTTCCAGCAGGTGGAAGTTGTCTTTTAGGTTCATTTAATTTAAGCGAATATGTTAAAGAGGATAAAACTTTTAATTATAATGATTTTAGAAAAGATATAAAAATAGTAGTAAAAGCAATGAACGATGTTTTAGATGAAGGTTTACCTTTACATCCATTGAAAATCCAAAGAGATACAGTTAGAGATTACAGACAAATAGGAATTGGAGTTATGGGAATAGCTGATATGCTTATAAAAATGAATGTAAGATATGGTTCAGAAATGGCTATTGAATTATGTAATGTGATAGGTAAATGTTTAGCAGATGAAACACTAAAACAATCAGCCTTATTATCAAAAAAATATGGAACATACCCAAAGTACAAAGAATGTATTTTAAAATCAGAATTTATTCAGGAAAATGCATCTCATGAAACACTAGAATTAATCGAAAAATATGGTCTTAGAAATTCACAACTTTTAACAATAGCTCCTACTGGAAGTATATCAACTATGTTAGGAATATCTGGAGGAATAGAACCAATCTTTGCCTTTTCTTACACTAGAAAAACTGAAAGTTTACATGATAAAGAAAAATATTATAAAGTCTACACACCTATAGTTAAAAAATATATGAAAGAAAACAACATTGAAGATGAAAAAGCACTTCCTGATTACTTTGTATCAGCAACAATGTTAACACCAAGAGAGCGTATTTTAATGCAGTCTGCATTTCAAAAACATATAGATGCAAGTATCTCATCTACTGTAAATTTACCACATGAATCAACAATTGAACAAGTTAAAGAGTTGTATTTATTAGCATGGATTAATGGGCTAAAAGGATTGACAATATATAGAGCTGGCTGTAAACGTGAAGGGATTCTTACAACTAATACTATAAACAACACACAAGAGCTTAAGAGAGGAGACTGGAAATCTGTATCAAATGATACTGTTTCATATAAAAAAGAGCTATATGTTGGATGTGGTAAATTAATTTTATTTATATCCTATTCAGAAAAAGAAAAAGCCATACAGGAGTTGTATGTAAAAAAGGCTGGTTCAGGTGGGTGTGAAAAACTTCTTGAAGCTGCAACAATCGCAATGTCTGGGATGCTTAGACTCGGAGGAACTTTAGATAATATAGAAAAGGCTTTGAAGGGTGTTAATACTTGTCCTAGTTTTGCTACAAGTAGAGCAAAAGGAAATATATTAGACCGAGGAAATCATTGTGGCATCACTATTTTAAATGCCGTAAAAGATTTTCTTAAAGAAAAACAAGGAGAAAAAGTGGAAGAATCCAAAAAATTTAAACCAAAATGTCCTGATTGTGGGTTAGAAATTCAAATGATGGAAGGGTGTATGACTTGTCCTGATTGTGGGTGGAGTAAATGTAATTAATTGAGGGAGATTCTTCCCTCTTTGGAGGTGGCTTAAATGGAATTTAGTGAACAAATTATAAAAATTTTAGATAATCTAAGTGATAAAGTTGGAATGACTATTGATTGGTCTAATACGAATGTAATTCCATATTTACAAGCATTAACTAATAGATACATTAATTATGAGGTAGTTACAAGTATATTTTGGATAATTATAGGTGTAATTGTAATAATTCTTGGTGCTTTATTGATTTATCTAAATCGGAAATTAGATGAAGATGATTTTCTGATATTCGTATATGTTGGTTTATTAATTATAATTCCTTCTATTGTTTTTATAATTATACAATCAATAGATATAATAACTGCAAAGACATTTCCAGAAAAAACTATAATTAATTACTTGATTGAAATAAAAAATAATATTTAGAGGTGATTATTTTGACTAAAGAAGAATTTATAGTTAAATTTCTAAAAGAACAATATAAAAGAAAAAAGGTTTTAAAAAATGAAGTTGAAAATTTTAAGATGGATAGAAGATTTAATGAGTGGAAAAAGTCTAAGAGACATTAAAATGTTTCTTTTAATACAATGTAAGGAGGAAACTGTATGTATTTTGAAACAGACATTATAAAAAATAAAAATACTATAAATCAAATGATTGAGTATTGTGGTGGAAATACTAAAAAGCTAGAAAATTGGCTAAAAGAATTAGAGAATAAAAGTATTAATAATTTAGAAGAATTAAAAGAATATCCATTAAAAAGAAATTACACATTTGTATTTTCAAAAAAGGAAGCACCTAATTTAAATAAACTTATAGAAATAAAGCTAAGAGATAATTATTTAGAAAAACGTGAGATTTGTAGTTTAGAAAATCTCTTAAGTATGTTAAATGATGAGATTTTAGATTTAAATAAAGAAGATATTTATTATGAAGATAATATTGAATGGATTGAAAATTGCAAAAAAGAATTAATTAAATTAAAGGTAGGGAGTATTTGTATAGACTGGTAGGAAAAATTAAAGGAGTGATATTGTGAGATTTTGGTGCGAGAATTGCAATAAATATTTCAATAGAGAAGAAACATTACAAAAATATAATTATTATTTAGACGAAAAGATATTTATATGCCCTACTTGTAAAAAAGATTTAATATCTATAGCTAGGAAAACAGAATTATCATTAGGTTTTGATAGTGATATAAATCAACTAATTTATGTTGAATATGATTCTAGTGATTATAGCTTTATTAGAACTATAAATGCCGATATTGAAGACATACCAAAACCTATAATATCTTACATGAAAAGTTTAAATAAAAATAGATTAGATTTAAATGGAATTACAATAACAATGAATGGCCAGAATTTTATAGAATTACCAATAAGAGATTTAAGTGAATGCTGTAATTATGAAAAACTATAAATCTTTTATTGATGATAATGTACTGTAGATTGTTCCAAAAGATAAAAAAATTATAAAATACAAAGACGAATATAAGTATGTTGCTTTGAAATAGATGAGGTTGTAGGTGTGGTTAAAAGAAAGATTTTATTAGATAAGGAGTATTAAGCATGAAGCAATGTAAAGACTGTAAGAATTTATATAATAAAAATAGTACTTGTTATAACTATGAAAAAGAAGAAAGTATTTCATGTGAGCAATTTACTTGTAAAGATAATGGATTGACAATAAAAGAAAATATAATAATGGATAATTTGGTTTCAGCGTGGAATGAATTTATAAAACTAGACAAACAACATCCTAGTGAATTAAATGATTTTTGTGACGCAATACATAAAGCACAACAAATCCTAGGATTAAGGGTTCTAAGAAATGATTATCCAGAAGGTTGGAATAAAAAATATAACAAGGAGTGATGATATGTCTACAAAAAGTATATTAAAAAATATAGATATAAAAGATGAAAATTCAGCAGAAAAACTAATATCAGCTTTAGAAGAATCAGAAGATAAACAAAATTCAGATTTAGATATGCATAGAGTTTGTACTGAAAAAGAAGCTAAAGATTAGGTGGATAGAATGAAAAAAGAGTCTATTGAACAATTAAAAATATCTGAAGAAGATATAGATTATTTATGGTATGAAGCAGTTGATGTAGTTGAAGGAAATTATTATTTAGATAAATATAAAGTGAACTTATCTAAATGTGAGTAAAAGACAGATTTTATCACAAGGGTAGAATAAAAAACTAAGGAGGAAGTTATGGAAAAATTATATAGATTTAATTGGGATTGCGGAATAGGTGGAGATGTAGAAGGTATGTTTATAGCAACAGAAGATGAAGTAGGTTCAGCGATGGATAAAGATGTTTATTTTGGAGAAATATTAGGTAAACACAGTGAGGTATATGGAGTATTAGAAGAACATGATTTAGAAGTTTTAGACGTATCAGATACTACAGTACAAGAATTGAAGAAGGTGTTAGGGCGTAGTATAAGCGGATATAACCCATTAGAATATATAAAATATTAATTAAAACAACAGTTTTAAAAGGAGTGATGATTATAGAAAATACAAAAATGTTATGGAAAGAAAAAAATAAATGGATATATAATGATGACTTCATAAAGTATCTTATAAAAAAATTTGAAAGTGGGTATAGTATAAATTCAATTTCTAAAAACTTAAAAATTAGCTATAAAGCATTAGAGAAAATAGTAAAAGAAAACAATATTAAAGCACCTATATTAAAAAACAATTCTAATTTCAAATCTGTTTATCAAAGTTATGATTGGTGCTATCAGAAATATATGGTAGAAGGGCTGAATCATGATGAAATGGCAAAAGAAGCAAATGCAAGTAAAAGAGTGATTGAAAAATGGTGTACAGAAAAACACAAACTAACTCAAAAATACAGACAAGAAAATAAACAACTCAATTGCATTCAAAAAGACATTGTAATAGGTTCTCTTTTAGGGGATGGACATATAGACAAAAGACTTGACCAACCAATATTTATCATATCTCATGCAGAAAATCAAAAAGATTACCTGTTTTGGAAATACAATATTATGAAAGATTTCTTTAATTCTCCTCCCAAATATTATCCTCAAAAAGAAAAATATTTTAAACAGAATGGTTATGTATGTCAGCCATTTTACAGGATATCTAGCCGCATACATAATTGTTTTATAAAATATAGAGAAATGAAAGTTGTAGAATTAATGAACAATTTAAATGAACTGTCATTCTCAATATGTATGTTAGATGATGGTTATAGAGGCGAAAGCAATTGGGATTTATGTGTAGCCGCATATTCATTAGAAGAAAAAGAATCTTTAATTAAAATTTTAAAACAAAACTTTAAAATTAATGGATATATAAAGAATTGTGATAATAGATATTTAGGATTTATGGCGGTCGATAGTAGAAAAATAGACAAAATAATTTTAAACAACCTTCCAAACAACCTCGATATTATAAAATATAAAATTCTTAATAAAAAGAGCAAGGCTGCAAACTATAGATATGTAAATTTAGAAAATGGAGGAAAAGTAGGGTTGTCTAATTTCTGTAGAAAAAACAATATATCTGTAAACAACGACAAAATCAAAGAATTATATGATAGTGGATTTAGAAGCGAAAAAATTCTAATTGAGAAATATAGAGAGGTGTAAATGAACCATTATACAATAACTCACATACATACAGATAGGTCTTCTGGTACAACTAATATAGATAGTGTAACAAAGCCAGAGCAATACATTTCTAAAATAGCAAATCTAGGTATGAAGTCTATAGCTTTTACAGAGCATGGTAATATATTAGATTGGTCAAAGAAAAAAAGCTTGTGTGAAAAACATGGTATAAAATATATCCATGCAGTTGAATGTTATATAACAGAAACACTAGATGAAAAAATAAGAGATAACTATCACTGTTGTCTGTATAGCAGAAATTTAGAAGGTGTCAAAGAGTTAAATAAATTGATTTCAAGTTCATACAACAGAAAAGACAATCATTTTTATTATGTTCCTAGAATTTCCTTTGAAGAATTAATAAAAACAAGTGAAAATATAATAGTAACTACGGCATGTTTAGGAGGAATATTTGGAAAAGGAAACGATGAAATTAAAAAAAGATTTTTGGATTTCATTATAAAAAATAAAAATAGATGTTTTTTAGAGATACAACATCACTTAGATGAAAAACAAATTAAATTAAATAAAGAATTGTATAGCTTAAGCAAGGGATATAATCTTAATTTAATTATTGGCACAGATACTCATGCTCTTGATGAATCACATGCAAAAGGAAGAATAATATTGCAAAAAGCTAAAAACATTCATTTTAGTGATGAGGATAAATGGGATATAACTTTAAAGACTTATGATGAATTAATAGAGTTATATTTAAAGCAAAAATCAATTCCAATAGAAAATGTAAAAAAAGCACTTCATAATACTAATGTACTTTCAGATATGATAGAAACCTTTGAGGTAGACAAAAGTTATAAGTATCCTAAATTATATGGAAATCCAAAGGCTATCTTAAAAGAAAAAATTATTCAAGGAATTAAAAAAAGAGAAATCTCTAAACATTCAAATTATGAGTCTGAATATCTACCAAGAATAAAAGAGGAGTTAGAAACTTTTGAGCATAACAAAGCTATCAATCTTTTATTATTAGATAACGATATAAAAGAATGGGCAAGAAATAATAATATATATCATGGATATTCTAGAGGGTCAGTTGCAGGAAGTGAGATATGTTATATTATCGGAGTGACTGATATTGATAGTATAAAACATGGCCTGAATTTCCAAAGATTTATGAACAAAGAAAGAGTTAGTTTAGCAGATATAGATACAGATTGGGATTCTACAGGAAGAGAGAAGGTTAAACAATATGTATATAGTAAAGATGAATTATATTGTGCAGATATAATAACATTTAACACAGCAGCATTAAAAGGAAGTATAAGAGATGTTGGAAGAGCGTTAGATATTCCATTGTCACAAATAGATGATGTATGCAAGAACATTGAAATAAAAGAGAATTATTATAGAAGTATTTATAAGGAATTGTTTGAATATGTTGACATAATAAATGGTACAATTGTTTCAATTGGCACACACCCTTGTGGTTTAGTCGTAAGCCCAGTACCACTTGAAGAAAATATGGGGACGTTAACGCTTTCTACATGTGAATATCCAGTTACTATGTTAAACATGAAGGAAATAGACCACCAAAACTATGTGAAATTGGATTTGCTTGCATTGGATACAGTGGAAATTGTAAACAAAACCTGTGAACTTGTTAACATTCCTAGATTAACTCCTGATAATATGGTTAATGATATTAAAGTTTGGGAAAGCATAAGAGATAATACATTAGGAATATTTCAATGGGAGTCTGATTCAGCACAAGCATACTTAAAGCAATTGTTTTCTAAAAACACGATAGAAAGAATAAGAAAAGCAAACCCAAATTTTAGTTATATAGATATATTTTCTGTTGGCAATGGAGCTATAAGACCAGCAGGAGCTTCCTATAGAGATGAATTAGCAAATGGACAATTTAGGGATAATGGACATGAGGCTTTAAATGAATTTTTAGCTCCAACACTTGGATTTTTAGTATACCAAGAACAAATATTAGAATTCTTAAATAAGTTCTGTGGTTATTCAATGGGTGAGGCAGATATTGTAAGAAGAGGGTTTGCGAAAAAAGATGGGACAGAAGAGTTCATACCAAAAATTAAATTAGGATTTATTAATACTATGAATAAAAGATATAGTATTAGTAAATATGAATCAGAAAAATTAATAGAAAATTTCTTAAATGTAATAATAGATGCAAGTGATTATTTATTTTCATTAAATCATTCAACACCATATTCTTATCTAGGATATGCTTGTGGTTATCTTAGATATTATTATCCGTTAGAGTTTATTTCAGTTTTATTAAATACAAATAATGGAAACATAGAAAAAACATCTAAAATAACAGAATACGCACTAAAAAGAGGTGTGAATATTTTTAATCCTAAATTTAGATTCTCCAAGTCTGAATATTTCTTTGATAAAAAAACAAATAGTATTTATAAAGGTATTGAATCTATTAAATTTTTAAATTCTGATATAGGAGAGTATCTATATTCTCTTAAAGATAATAAATATGATTCATTTTTAGAACTATTGAATGACTTGCAAGGACATATAAACTCCAAACAATTATCTATACTAATTAAATTAGATTTCTTTGAGGAATTTGGAAAGTCTAGCAAACTTTTAAAAGTTTATGATATTTACAACTCAATCTATAATAAAAAACAATTTAAAAAAGATAGTTTACCATGTGATATAAAGGTTATGAGAAAATACTCTAATAAAGAAACAGAAAAAAAGTTTAAAGAGGTAGATACGAAAGAATTATGCTCCTATCTTGTAAATCAAATAGAAAGTGTTGATACCCCAATTAGTAAAAAAATACAAACTAATTTTGAGTTTGTAGGTTCATGTAATATAAAAGACAATAATTCAAATCCAAGACATTGTTTAGTAATAGATGTAGATACTAAATATTCTCCTAAACTCACACTATACAATCTAAAATCAGGCAATAAAAAAATTCTAAAAGTAAGTAAAGCTGTTTTTGAGGACAATAAAATTGATGTTTATGATTTGATTTATTTAAAATCAATTGAAGAAAGAGTTAAATATAAAAAAGTAGATGAAAAATGGATTAAAAGTAATACAGAAACGGAATGGTGGATTCGGGAATATTGGAAAATAGAAAATTAAAAATATGACCTCGTATATGGCTTTCTAAGTCTTTGTATAAAATACTGTTTATATTTATACCTTATAATCTCAAAATGGCGTATACGAGGCAAGTGAAAGGTAGTGATTTCAATACTTATAGATGAACAAAGATACCGTGATTTATTAGAGACAAATAGAGAATTAAATACTAAAATTGATGAATTAAATGAAGAAATACTCTTTTTACAAGAAGAGAATAAAGAGTATGGAGGAGTTTTGGAAAAGTGGCAAAATGTAAAAGAAGAAATTAAATCTGCATATGAAATTAGAAGAAAACTAAATAGGAAATATGGAAAATTAGAAATGATATGGCACAAAATTGAGGATTTGTAATGAAAACAAATAAAATATATGAAAAAAATGAATACATTATTATTAAAGTCCGAAATGGATATATTGTCTATAATACTAATAAGATATTTGAGGAAGGTCACACTCATCTTAAATGTTATAATGCTGCTAAAACTGCAATTGATTTAGCTATTAAAAAAAAGATTCCTAGAAGTCATTCTTTATACTTCCTTACAAGTTTAATAAGAATTTCTAATGATATAAATTATATAGAGAACATAAATACTATTATAAACACAAGAAATAGAAAATATCCTAAAGAAAAATATATAAACTTTAAAAATAATTAAAAAAACTATTGAGAACGTAGAAGGTATATGATATAATGTAAATATAAACAGAACAGAGGAGGTATTTATGAGGTGGAGAAATATAATTGTAACAGGAGCTTTAATAGTTGGTAGTACTATAACTATATTTGCTAATACAGAAGAAATTAACACTAGTAATATAAATAAAAACGTAATACTAGATACAACTAAGAATATTGACTTAATGTATAAATACGAATGGGAACAATGCAAAAATAGTAAAGAATATAAGTTGGAAATAAAAAAAATGAACTTAGAAAAAGAACTTAATATCAAAATAGAAAAATTAATTCCTACAATATGGGAAGTAAGTTATTATACTTCTTTAAATTGTGAAAATAGTAAACATGGAGCTGTGACAGCTACAGGAGAAAAGTTACAATATGGTTTTGTCGCCAATAATCATCTTAAATTTGGAACTAAAATATTGGTTGATGGTAATTTGAAGGTGGTTAAAGATAGAGGTTCTAATAAATATTTTGGTAACTCTAATGCAATAGATGTATTTGTACCAAGACTAAACAAGGAGAGTGATTCTAAATATTATAAGAGAGTAAATAATATGGGAAGGCATTATAAAGAAGGGTATATTATAGTTGAAGATTAGGAGTTGGTAAGTTGAAAGTAAATGGAATAAAAGTGTCAGAAATTATCAATGTATCAAATGTATATGTATATGGAATTGAAGAAAGTATAATAGCAAGTGGATACCCAATGTATAAACAACAGGTAATAGATATGAAAGAAATAAATATTTCAGAAAAAGATTTAAAACGAGCAAATCAATTAGGCAAATCAAAGCAAGGTTCAGGTCATGATTGCTTCTCTAAAGGAATTATTGTACAGATGGATTTACAATGGTCAGAATATATGTGGAGACAATGGGACAGATACCATCATAACGATTATGTCTCAAGTCAAAGTAAAATGCATAGATTAACTAAATTTAACCTTGATAATATGTGTAACAAATATGTTGATAAAAATACAATAAATTTCTTAAATGAATTAATTTATGATTACAATAATTTTGATGAATTAAAATTATCCGCATCTGATAAAGTGACACTTAGGAATGGGGAAAATATCGAGGCCACGAAAGAAAATCTCTGGAAAATAATAATATCGAATTGTCCATCAGGATTAATGTTAACTGCAAGAGTTACATTAAATTATCTACAAATAAAATCTATGATAAGTCAAAGAGAAAATCATAAAATGGAAGAATGGAGATTCTTATGTGATTTTTTTAAAACATTACCAAAATATAAAGAATTAATGATGTAGCAAGTTTTGTTAGCAATTAAATTTTAAATATAAAGGAGAAGGGTAAATGGCAGAAAAAAGAATAAATTATAATCAAGTATTTGTATTAGGAGAAGTTTTAGACATTTTAAATATAGCTAGAATGAATCAAGGAACTAGCCAAGAAGCAATAAGATTTACCTTAAAAGTTGAAACGGAACCAAATGAATCAGTGAATGTAGACTATTTTACATCAATGTTTAAGTCAGATGGTTCACCAAATCAAATGTTTTTAGGGATAGAGACAATAGCTAATGAAATAAAAACTAGAGCAGAAGATGGAAAAGGAGATATTGTTAGATGTGTTTGTTCATTAGACAATAGCTTATATTATAAAGATGGTGAAAAGAAAGAGCGATTCCAGATATCAGGAACTTTTTGCAATAGAGAAAAATATGATGACAAAGGTAATCCAATTGATGACAAGGGTGAAGTAGTAAAAGCAATAAAGGCAAGTCAAGTTTGGAGAGCATATACATTAATTGAAAATATAGAAGAAAAAGAAGATGACTTAGGTAAATATTTAGAGATTAAGGGTCTAATTAATAAATATGGTAAGCAAGGTTGTAATATGACATTTAGAATACATAACAAAGATATGATAGAAGGATTTAAAAGTTTATATAAGGTGGGAGATGTTGGTCTTCTTGAAGGTACAGTAAAATCTATAATTACTAGTAAATCAGCAGGGTTTGGTTCAAGAATCAAAAAAAGTGCTTTTACATTTTTAGAAATAGAAGGTGGAGACGAACCTTTGAAAAAAGGAGATGAAATATTAAGTGATAAAAATTATCCATTTACAGATAAAAATATAGAAGCAATGAGAGAAAAAATAAAAGAAAAGGATGAAAAAGAAAAACAAAGAGATATTGATAAAAATGGTAAGACAGTTGAAGTAAGTGATGATGATGTACCTTTTTAATATTTAATAAATATAATTGTGATAAATATTAAATAATTTATTTAAAAGGAGAGATTAAATGGAAAATAAAGAAACTATAATTATGGATGATGTTAAAAAAGTAGTAAGTGCAGAAATAAAGAAATTAGCACAAAGTTTACAGATAGATAGGATAGAAGGATTAAAAGAGAGTGATAGCCAAATTGAGATAATAAAAGCATTAATAGCCTTTCATTTAGATATAGAGTCAATTCCAAAAGACAATACCAATCCATTTTTTAGGTCTAAGTATGCAAATCTGGATACAATTCTTAAAGCAGTAAATCCATTATTAGCAAAACATGATTTAATACTAATGCAATCAGCAGAAGATGCAGGTAATGATAAAGTATATATAAAAACTAAACTTAAACACTCATCAGGTGAATACATAGAGTCAAATTCTGCACCATTTAAACCAGCTAAGACTAATGATATACAAGCTAGAGGGGCATTAGAAACTTACTTAAGAAGATACGCAGTTCAATCAGTATTAGCATTATCATTCGAGGAAGACGATGATGGTAATTCTCTAACAAACAAATCAAAAAGCAAGTCAGATGAAGAAAATACAACAGTTAAGAAAAGCAGAGTGTAAGTAAAAAAATGCTACCTCTTAAATGAGGTAGTAATAAATACATAGCATAAGGAGGGGAAAACTTGAATTGTAAGTGTAAGGTTTGTAAGAAAAAATTAGATACAAAAGATGCTTATAAAGTAGAACATATTACATCTGGAGGGAATAAGCAGAATAGGTATTACTGTAATGAACGGGAATATAGAAAAGAGCAGCAGGACATATATTTCTGGAAACAATGTCAACTTGGTATAGATTATATTATGGGCTATACAGTTATAAGTAATCAAAAAAATAAGATGTTACAAGAGATAATAAAAAGTGGTTATACAAGAGAAGAATTATATGACTGTATGCTTGAAAAAAAAGATGAAATCATAGAATTGCTTAACTACAGAAAAGATATAGAAGAAGAATATCCTAAATTATGCTATGTATTTACTATATTAAAAGGTTGTATTAGAGATATAACAATTAGAAATAAGCAAATAAAAGATGAAAGAGAAAATGAAAAGATATACAAAGAAAGTGAAAAATATTATGAAGTAATTGCTCCTAAAAAAGTACTTACTAATAAAAGAAAAAGTCTATTTGAAAAAATTAAAGAGGTGAATTAATGAGTGCATATGAAAAAATAACAAAGGATAGAGGTATTATAGAGACTTTAGTTTTAGGAACAATGCTAAAATCATTAACTCTTTTTAGTGAATATAAAATTAGTGAAAATGACTTCATAATAGATAAAGTAAAATTCTTTTTCTCATTAGGAAGAACAATGTCTAAAACCCATAGTGAACTTGATGAAGCAAGTGTAGCCAAATTTGTATGTTCAAATAAACTTAAATCTGAATATGAAAAATATGGTGGTTGGAATAGCTTGTCATCTGCTATGGAATATGGAAAAGAATCCAATATATCAGCATATATTGATGATTTAGCTAAAAATAATCTATTAATCGCCTTAGATGAAAGAGGTTTTAATATAGTAAAAGAAATGGGTCATAAAGGAGAGAAATTTATTCCATTTGAATTATTCCAATCTATAAATTGTAGAGAAGTTGAAGAATTTTATGAAGGGTTAATATCTTCATGCAGTGTAAATTCCATAAAGAATAATATGAAGGTCGAAAATCTTTTACTTACTAAAGAGGATAGAGAAAAGTTAAAACAAAAAACTGAAGCAGGAACACCTTATAATATTATCTTTGAATATAATGAAAATGAAATAGGATTAAATGAGAATGAAGAATCTAAGTATATATATGGTTTACCAGTATTATCAAATAGAACTAATGGACTTGGCAAAGGTGGCGGAATAAATATAATATCTGGATTCTCAGGAATAGGAAAAACTACATTATTGTTCTTTAATTATATATTAGCTATGATATATCAAGGTGAAAAAGTAGTTATATTTGCTAATGAACAAAAGTCTCAATATTTTAAAAGTATGTTAGTATCATTTATAGCATATAACATATTTAATTATCATGATTTAGATAGAAATAAAATTGACAATGGAGACTTCACAGAGTTTGAAGAAGAGCTTATGGAAAAGATAGAAATGTTCTTAAAAGACAGAGGATTTGAAGAAAGTCTGAAATTTATATATATGGAAGAGTTTGAGATATCTGAAATATTAAGAAAAAGTAAAGAGCTTGTGGCACATGAAGGATTTACTGTAATAGCAGTTGATACATTCAAGTCAGAAAATTCATCAGATGCAAATTATACAGGAAGGTTAATAGAAAACTCTAAATTACTAGATAACTTTGGAAATAAATACAATGTAATAACACTTCTATCTATGCAATTAGTAACGGCTCAAGAGAATAAAAGTTCTTACTTATCAGCTTCAGATTTAGCAGAAGCTAAAGCGGTAAAGAATGTGTGTGGATTATTAATGCTTATGAGAAAAGTAGTTAATGATTTAGAATTAGATTCAAATAATAAAAAATTCTTTTTAAAACCATATAGACTAAAGTATAATAAGCTAAAAAAGACTACTGAAAGAGAATATATCCAATTCGATGTAAAGGATTTGCAAAAAGAATACAGATTATTATTTTTAAACAAGTCAAGAAGAGGTCAAGATGGAGATGTGATTCTACTAAGATTTTATGGTAAGACTGGAAGGTTTGAAGAAATAGGAAGGTGCGAGAAAGTCTATAGAGGACAATTGTCATACTAGGTGATGACTATGGAAATAAAGGATTTGACTAATAAACAGATTATAAGTTTTATGGAATATTTAGGTTCGGACTTATCTCCTAAAAGTACTAATAGACAATTAATATTTAATACTCATTTATGTCATAATGGTGATTCATATAAATTATTTTATTATACAGAAAGCAAAACATTTCATTGCTATAGTTCTTGTGGCCATATAGGTAGCTTAATAGATTTATTGATACATATAAATAAATATGAATTTAAAGATGCTATTAATGAAATAAAAAATTTCTTTGATATTTCAAGTCAACCAATGTTAAGAAAAGGATTTAGAATAAAGAAAAAAGTAAATAAAATGGATGATATTAAAGATATACAAATAGAATTACTTCCTACCCCTAAAAAGCCATATGTATATAAAACTTTTCAACAAATCCCAATCAAAGAATGGAAAAATGAAAACATATCTTTTGAAGTTCTTAAAGCATATCAAATACATTACAATCCATATGAAAATCAAATAATAATTCCTCACTTCTGTTGGCATGATAAAGAAAGACCTGTTGGTATTAGAGTTAGAAACTTAGATGAAGATAAAGCTAAAAATTTTGGTAAATATATTCCATTATGGTATGACAATAAGTGCTATAATCATAGACTTAGCCTTAATTTATATGGACTAAATGTCAATAAACAAGTCATAAAGAAATGTAAAAAAGTAATAGTATTTGAAGGTGAAAAATCAGTATTACAGATGGCCACTATGTATAAAAATAATCCTTCTGTAGCTATATGTGGTAGTAATTTCAGTAGAGAGCAAAAAAAGATGTTAATAGATTTAGGTATTGAAGAATTAATCATAGCTTTTGATAGGCAATTTAAAATTAAAGGAGATGAAGAATATATTGCATGGAGAGCTAAGATATATAAGTTGGTTCAAGATATTAAAAATGTAGTGAATATAAGTGTAATATGGGATAAATATAATTTATTGGGTTACAAAGATAGTCCTAGTGATAAAGGAAAGACAGTATTTGAAAAATTGTTAAAAAACAGAATTAATATAGAACACTTTGTTAAATAATAAAAAAGTAAAGGAATTAATTTTATGAGAAAATTTTTATTGTTTAGGGATTTACTAGCAGATGTTGAATAAAATATGTGTTTTAATAGGAGGTGTTATATGGAAATATTAAAAATAAGTTATAACAATATAAATGTTATATCAAAAACATCAGAGAAATTAAGAAATATTGTAAATGATGATACTTTAATAGTATGTATAGGAAGTGATAGAAATTTAGCTGACTCATTAGCCCCTATGGTTGGAAGTATATTAAAAAGGTCTGCTATTAAAAACCAAATATTTGGAGTGCTTGGAGATGCAATACATGCTGTAAATCTGGAATACAAAATACAGTCAATAAAAAATAAATATCCAAATTCGAATATATTAGCCATTGATGCTGCTTTAAGCAAACATTCAGACAAAGGTACAATTATAATTAGGGATGAGCCTGTTAAACCAGGTCTAGGAGTTCATAAGAAATTACAAGCGGTTGGCGAATATTCAATAATTGGGGTTGTAGGTAAAAATGAATATGATATATATAATTCTTCAGATAAGAATCTCATCTTAGATTTAGCTGATATTATATCGAAATCTTTAACATCAATATTATTAGAAAAAGAAGAAAGGATGATTGTATGATACAAGAAGTCAGACAGGAAATACAATTAAAAAATGGGTATATATTATATACAGGAGATATTGTAAATGTAAAATATAAACTAGAAAAAGACAATGAAGAAAAAAATTATAAAGGAAAAATTAAATATGCATGTGAAGCATTCATCACACTAGATACAAGCTCTAAGTATAATTCATCAGAAGAAACAATTTGTGCATATACGATAATAGATATAAACAAGGTGGGTGATGAAAAATGAAAAAAATAATTAATAGCAAATATAGAGCCTTATATTTAGTAATGCTTTTTCTGATTTTTAACTTTACATATAGTCTATATTTTGGAAAGAACACAGAAATCGGATTTTATTCTAGCCCAAGTTGCATAGAAGAGTATCTATTGGATATCATAACCTCTATAGGAATATTTTTCTCAATGATGTTAGCTGGGTTTGACGTTACAGAAAACTTTATAAACAGTTTAAGGAATTATTGTGAAGAAGATGTGAAGTGAGGTGAATTAATTGGAAATAAGAGATTATATAAGTAAAATAGAATTAAATGACATGCCAATAACTTTAGACAATGAATACATGTTAAATGAAATAAACATATCTGAATATGGGAAAATATTTGCGGTAAAGGACACATCAGGAAAGACATCTTATTACACCGAAATAGAATTTAATAAACGTTTTAGAGGAATTAATAGCATCCTAGAGAATATTATTTAGTATATATTCTTTAGGAACTGAGGGTTGAGGGCTATTAATTAATAGCTCTCTATTTTTTTGAAAGGGGAGAGTTAATGGAAAAGGAACTATATAGTTTCAGTAAGTTAAGTGCATTTCACACATGTCCATTTCAGTATTATCTTACATATATTAAAAATTTAAATCGAGAACAAAATTGTTATGGTTATTATGGAAATGAGTTACATAGTTTATTAGAACAATTACAACAAGAGAAAATAACAAATCAAGAAGCTATCCAAAAATATAATGAAGTTATAGAATATGCAAATCTAATGAATTACAATTTTCCTACACTAAATTCAAGAATTAATTATTTAGAATGTATCTTACATTACATAGAAAATTTTGTACCAATCAAATGTGATAAATACTATATAGAAGAATATTTCGAGTTTAATATTAATGGAATTATCATGAGAGGATACATAGATTTGTATTACATGATAGGTAATAAAATCTATGTTATAGATTACAAATCAAGTAGCAAATTTTCTAAAAAAGACCTGCCAAAGAAATCAATGCAGCTCATCCTATATGCAATGTATCTTAAAGAGAAATATCCAGATAAAATAATTGAATATGTAGCATTCGATATGTGTAAATATATGAAAAATGCTAATGGGACATTAATTGAAAGAAATAAGATTAATGACTTAAATGAATATGAAAGAGCTATAGTAAAAATTAAATATACTAAAAGACTAGAACAACAATTAATTGACTTTGTTGTTGATACAGTAAATCAAATAAAACAGCTAGATTTCAACGATAAGAGTGATTGGTGCAAGAATGATGACAAAAGTAATCAGTTCTTTTGTAAAACTCTATGCTCTCATTATAAAGCGGCATGTAGTAGACTTAATAATTCATAATGGAGGTATGTTTTGATAAAAACAGGTAGATATGAACTATACAATGACGAATGTTTAAAAGTAATGGATTTATTAATTGAACAAAATTCAAAGGTAGATGCAATAATTGCTGATATACCTCAAGGAATAACTAAAAATGAGTGGGATAAACCTCTGGCATTTAATGAGATGTGGGATAGATTATATAAATTAAGAAGAAATAAAAACACTCCAATTATATTATTTACCAATCAACCATTTACATCTAAATTAATTTGTAGTAATGATAAGCATTTTAAAGTGATGAAGTATTGGGAAAAAGATAGACCAAGCGGTTTTTTAAATGCTAAAAAAATGCCTTTAAAAAACGTTGAAGAAATAGCAATATTTTATGAAAAACCACCAGTATATAATCCACAAATGACAATTGGGAATCCTAGTCATAGCATAGGTAAAGTCAATGGCGAAAATAATTGTAAGAATAATAATAACTATGGTAATTTTGCAAGAGTTGAAAGAGAAGGAAATTTAAAATATCCTAAACAAATCCTAAAATATCCTAGGCCTCACCCACCAATACATCCAACTGAAAAACCTGTACCACTTCTAAAAGATTTAATACTAACATATTCAAATGAAGGAGATGTAATTTTAGATTTTACTGCTGGTGTAATTTCGACAGGAGTTGCAGCATTGGAAACGAGTAGAAAGTTTATCGGAATAGAATTAAACGAGGAAAGCTTTAATAAAGGAGTAAAAAGAATGAAAAATACGGAGAATTTAATAATTAGTGATTACAGATATAAGGAAAGTAATGGGTTTAGAAAATCTAAATCACAATAAAATGTGAATTTTAATAAGATTGGAGAGTGTTTAAATGAATATACCAAAGCAAGTAAAAGTAGGAGGTTTATCCTATAAAATAGAAGAGACAGAAGAACCTATTTTAATAAATAATCAATTATGTTATGGGTCAGCAGATTATGGAAATGAAGTAATTAAATTATCTAGTAGTTTACAATCACAAAGAGTGAAGAAAATCACATTTTTACATGAATTATTCCATTGCATTTTTAATGATAGATGTATAGAGAGTGAAGATGAAGAATATTTGGTAGATGTATTGGCTAAAGGACTTTATCAAGTTGTTACAGATAATCCAGAAATATTTGAATGTAAAAAAAAGGTGAATTGTAATCCAATCACTTATCCTTCAATCTCTTTTGATAAACTAGACTCTATAGAATTAAGAGGAATGTAATGAATAAAATATTTGTATTTTTAGGCTACTCAGGTTCTGGTAAAGATAGTATAGTAAGTGAAATTTCAAAGCAATTCAATATTCCAATTCTAACATCACATACAACAAGACCTCCTCGTGGCCAATCAGAAATCATCAATAGAACATATCATTTTGTAGATAATAACTTCTTTAAGAAAGAAAAAAATAACTTTATAGAAATGAGAAAATATATAGTCCATGATGGAAGCATTTGGCTATACGGAATACATAAATCTGAATTAGAAAATAAAAAATATGCTTTAACTATAGTGGATGCAAGTGGATATAAGTCATTAGAAAAATATTTTATGGGAACAAAAACTAAATTAGTACCATTTTTTATAAACGCAAATGAAGATACTATAAGAAAAAGATTAATAGATAGGGGTGATAATCTTAAAGAAATTGAAAGAAGATTAGATGATGATAAGATTAAATTTAAAGAGTTTTTAAATAGTGAAAACTACATTGTAATAGCGAATAACTTAAGTATAACTAATGCAATAGAGCAAGTTAAAATACATATGAAAGAGGGGATTCTATGGTCTTAGCTTTAGATGTATCAATGTCCAGTACTGGATGGGCGGTTATAAATAGAAATAAAGAAATATTAAAATATGGAAAGATAGTAACTAAAAAAGATAAATTTGATACTGAAGATGAGCGAATGTGCTATATCTGTAATACTATTCAAGAGTTAATTACAACTTATAATATTCAAATAGTCTTAGTTGAAGACCAATTCACTTCCAGAAATTCTAAAACAATTCTTAGTTTAAGAAAACTCTTAGGAGCAATAATGAGAACTGTTAAATTAAATAATATAGAGATTGAATATATGTATCCAGCATCTATTAGAAAATATATTATGAATAGTGGTAAAGCTAAAAAAGAAGAAGTGGCTGAATATGTAAGAGAAAATATTATTGATATTGGAAAGTACATTGATAGGACTTGTAAGGCTAAAACAAGTGATATATATGATGCTATATCGCTTGGAATAGCATATTTGAATAAGGTTGGTGATGCTAAATAAATGGGTGTAACTATAGTTGATAGTATGTGTGGGACAGGTAAAACAAGTTGGGCAATACAAACAATGAATGAAAGTTTAGATAAAAGATATATTTATATAACACCTTATTTAGATGAAGTAAAAAGGGTTATAAAAGGTTGTTATATGAGAAAGTTCTATCAACCAGAATCAAAGAAAGGAAAAGGAAGTAAATTAACTCATTTTAATAATCTTCTCTCGAGAGGATGTAATATAGTTTCTACTCATGCTTTATTTAGAAATATTAATGAAGAGACTCTTAAGCTACTTAAAGATAAGAACTATACTCTGATTTTAGATGAAGTAATGAACATAATTGAACGTATTCCAATTGATAAAACTGATTTTAGGATGCTTTTTAATGATGGAGTTATAACTATTGATAATAATACGAAGAAAATGTATTGGGATTCTAGTGATAATAATTACAATGGAGAATTTATAGAATTAAAAAATGCAATAGTAAATGGAGATGTTTACTTTATTAGAAACAGTTTGGCCATGTGGCACTTCCCAGTAACTATATTTAAAGAATTTCAAGAAATATATATAATGACATATTTATTTAAAGGTCAGATGCAGCGATATTATTATGACATGAATGCTATAAATTATAGTTATAAATCAGTAAAAAATATAGATAATAGATATGAATTAATAGAATATAGAGATGCCAATAAGGAGCTATATAGAAGATTGATTAATATTTGCGATAATAAGAAATTAAATATGATTGGCCAAGAAGGTAAAAATTATCATCCTTTATCAAGTACATGGTTTGAAAAACAAGTAATAAATAAAACAGATGCTTTAGATGTATTAAAGAAAAATATTTATAATTATTTTACAAATATATGTAAATCTAAAACATCAAACAACGGATGGACAGTATATAAAGATTACTTGCATAAATGTAAAGGCAAAAGATATACGAAAGGATTCATAGCTTTTAATGCAAGAGCTACAAATGAATACAGAGAAAAATCTGCTTTAGCTTATTGTATAAATTTATATATGAATCCAATTGAAAAAGGTTTTTTTATAGATAGAAAAATAAATATTGATGAGAACTCATGGGCTTTAGCCGAAATGATTCAATGGGTATGGAGAAGTAGAATAAGAGAAAATAAAAGCATAGATATTTACATACCTTCATCAAGAATGAGGAATTTAATGATAAATTGGTTAAGCACTTTTGAAAAATAAAAAGTGCTAAAATCAAAAATTTTGCTCTTTTTAGCCTATAAATATAGGGTTTTAAAAATGAGGCCTTAAAAAAGATTATATAGAAGTGCTAATATTAAGATACATTATAGCAAAATCAACACATTTGGAGGTAAGGGTGTGGAAGAGTACTGTTTTACACTAAGATATGCTTATGCTCTAAATAAGATTTTATAAAAAAGGGAGATTAAATTAATGAGTATAAATGTTAAAATAAAGAAATTAAGTCAAGATGCAATAGTACCATCTTATGCAAAAGAAGGCGATAGTGGGATAGATTTATATACACTAAAAGATACAGTTATTCCAGCTAAATCAGCAGTGGCAATACCTACAGGTATAGCATTGGAAATTCCATATGGATATGAAATGCAAATTAGACCAAGAAGTGGTATAAGTTTAAAAGGAATGTTAGTTACAAGAGATATAGAAGTGCTTTATGTAGACAGAGATAAATCATTTAGAGATGTGATTGTATGTGATAGAATGAGACCTAAAGAACAAATGAAAAAGAGTTTTATAGTACATCCAACTGTAAGATTAGGCACAGTGGATTCAGGGTATAGAGGTGAAATTAAAATAATTACATATAATGAAGAAGATTTTGAAATTCTAATTCCTAAACATACTAAACTAGCACAAGGAGTATTCCAACAAATTCCAAGAGCTATATTAAAAGTTGTAGATGAGTTATCCAACTCTGAAAGAGGTAATAATGGATTTGGAAGCACTGGTATAAAATAATGCCTAAATATAGGTTATTAGAGAAATATAATTATTACTATGATGACAGATGTATGACACTATATCATCTAGAAAATATATCTACAAAAGTAAGAATTTCCATTGAAAAAAGTGAGATTAAGTACTATAATATATGCTAGACCAAACTTTTGGAGGAGATTAAATGTACAGATATGATGATTATGTAAATTTAATAAATGACTTAGAATTACCAAAAGAAATTAGAAATAAATGTGTTAGAGTTGTAATGACACTAGAAAATATGCAAGATATTATAGTTGTACATAAGTTTAAAACTTATATTATTAATGAAAGATATATTGAAAAAATAGCTTAAATAAAAAGTCATCTATTAATTTAGATGACTTTTTTATATATTACTATTTAAATAAAAAGGAGAAAATGAAAAATGGAAAAATTACCACCAATCGAAAAGATATATGAAGCTTACAGTGCTATTGCAGATAATCGTATTATCATAAATACAGAAAATGCAAATATTACTTCTTCTAATAGAGAAAAAGAATATATAGTTGCATGGAAAGAAAACATTTACGCTTCTAATGATAGTGCTTCATATTGGCAAGGTTATTCAGGCTACCCTGTTATTGCTGTATTGATGTTACAAGGAAAACTTTCTTTAAATAGAAATATAGCTAATTTATTCAAAGGGATTAATTGGACAGCTCTTAATAAAAAACATAAAAGAAATTATTCTGAAGCAGTTAATGAAGTAATAAGCAACATGAACGAAGATAAACAAATGATTGAAAATGAAGTTAATAGTGTCTATGAAGAAATAAAAAAACTTGATATTATTATTAAAAGAACTTTATCTTAAAATTCTAAGTCTAAAAAATAAATAAATCTACTTTTAAGTGAAAGTGACTCTTTATTTTCCAATATAAGGCTTCATAGAATTTATACCTTATAATTTATCCTATGCAGAAAATAAAAGCCTTACAATCGATATTTCAAAAAAACAATAAAGTGATAGTGTAAGGCATAGAAGAATTCATTCTATGCCTTTTTTCTTTATAATTAAGTGGTTTCAATAATTATATAAATGAAATATTTAAAAAAGTCAGTTGAAAGTCAGCTAAAATGACTATTTTTTGCCTTATCTGTATGGTATAATAAATATATAAACTTTGATAGGAGGGGTGATAATGAACGCTTTTATAAGAAAAAGAAATAAAAACTATGTAGTGTATTTAGAATTTAGAGATGATGAATCAGGGAAGAGAAAACAGAAGAATATGGGAGCATTTGATAAAAAAAGAGATGCTAACAAAAGATTGGCTGAAGTTAAGGATAGTATATACAAAGACAGCTTTCTTATTCCAAATGAAATAACATTAGGTGATTTTTTATTAGATTTTCTTGAAAAGTATAAAGATAACATATCGGCAAGCACATACAATGGTTATATGGCCATTTGTAAAAATCATATTAATCCTTCTATTGGGAGATATCGTCTACAAGAGTTAAGAAATATTCATATACAAAATTACATAGATGATTTAGCTGGTAATTTAAATCCTCAAACAATAAAAGTTCATATAAATGTATTGAGACTTGCTATAAAGAGAGCGTATAGAATTAAGTTAATAAAAGAAAATATTATAGATGGAATAGAAAGTCCTAGAATTAAAAAATTTAAAAATGATATTTATGATAAAGAGCAGATGTTAAAATTATTAGAATTGGCCAAAGGTACTAATATAGAACTGCCTATTAACCTAGCTACAGGTTTAGGATTAAGACTTTCAGAAGTCTTAGGTTTAACTTGGGAGAATATAGATTTTGAAGAAAATACGATAACTATAAGTAGAATAACTAGTAGATTAGATGGTTCTGTTATACTTAAAGAACCTAAGACAGAAAGTTCGATTAGAAAAATATTTGCACCAATAGAGCTTATGGACTTGCTAAAAGAATATAAATTAGAGCAGAATAAAAAATTATTAAGAAGTATTATTAGAAATGAATATAACTTACTATTTTTCGATAGAAAAGGAAATCCTATTGCTGAAGATGTAATGAGTAAGAAATTTAGAAAATTTTTAGAGAGCAATAATTTACCACATATCAGATTCCATGACTTAAGACATTCACATGTCACTTTACTTATAAATTCTAAAGTACCAATTAAGGTTATATCTGAAAGGGTAGGACATTCAAATATTAATACTACTCTTAATGTATATTCTCATGTACTTAAAGAAATGGATAAAGAAGCCTCTGATAGAATATCTGAAAACTTATTTAAAGCTAATTAATAATTATTATCAGTAAATGTATATATTTTTATTTTATATAAATTTAATTATAAAATGTAAAGGTATAAACATACATGGAACTTTTTATGAAGCCTTAAAATGGCGTATAGAGCGTCGTGTTTTAGATAATATTAGGATTATAACTTTATAAAAATAAGTTATAATCCTAACAGTGTATACTCTATCTTAACCTTTGTACTAAGATTTTTTATTTGCAAAATATGATGCTATAAATAGTATGATAGAAAGAAGAAATCCTATTAATACAATACCAGATATAATGTTATTGTGCATCTCATTTATGTTTAAAATTGATAAGACTACATTTGAAAGCAACATGACTATATTAGCAGCTAAAAAAGTAGTTCCTTTTTTATTTGTATAACATATAATGTTCATTATACATATAATATACAAAACGATGCTTGTAATCAAGTATTATCAGCTCCTAATTTATATTTTATAAGACAAATGCTAGGAATGCTTTAGTAACCCACCATGCAACGTCATTACTCATATCAAGACTTTTACAACCTTTATATAATACATATTCTACTGTACCAGTAAATGTATTTAAACACTAAGTATTTTGCTATAAGTTGCATACCCCCCCTATAGCAACTTTAACTTTTGTGGGAATTTTAGTCCAAACATCTCTTAATATTTTTACAGCCCAACTTAATTTTCCTCTTGTAGTAGGTGCAGATTGTGCTTCTAACTTTACTTCTTTAATAGCATTGATATAATCTGCTTTCTCTTGCTCAGTAAAACCAAAATATGCTGAAATCTCATCAATATCTTTTAGTCTTTGTTCATCTAATATGTATGATTCTATTTCTTTCTGATGTGAACTGCTATCAGCAAAAGATACTGATGGCAACAAAGTAGTAAATAATGTTGTACCAATTAAAGAAGTAGCTATAACTTTCTTGCACTTTTTGTTCATATATCAAACCTCCAAAGTATTTTAATTAGATATCTATCTCAATTCTATTGTAATAGTATAAAACATGCAACAAATTATTCATTAATAATTATTAAGTATTCATTAATAAAGATTAATTATTTATAAGTATTTCTTAATTATTAATATAAATTTATAACTGTTTTTTTATTTTAACGGATGTTCATGAAAATAAAATTAATATTTTTGGATAGAAGAGTAAGCTTTATACTTAATTAGTTATAATATAATCCATTTAATTTATAAAATTTAGTTTCAAAGAAAATTAAATGGTTTTCTAATTAATATAGAAGGGAAGTGTAGAAAAATGAGAATTGACAATCCTAATCTTTTTGCAAATATTACAGAATATCATGTTGCATATTGTGCAATTGCATTATTATTTATCTCTGAATTTGTTATTTACTTTTTTATGTTTAAGAGTAATAAGGATAAATCAGCAAACCGTTCTGACAAAGGCACATTCTGGTTAATTATCTTCGGTTGGTGGTTCAGTATAATGCCTAGTGTGTATTTTAGAGATAATAGTATTCCAGAAACATTGAGAAATTTATTATTCCCACATTTCATTTTTTATATTGGAATAACATTTATTATTTTAGGGATAGTTATTCGTTACAGGGCAGTTTTAACTTTAAAATCAGCTTTTACACTATCAGTACAGACAACAGATGTAAAACTGGACTATATCATATTGTCAGAAACCCTGCATATACAGGAAGCATTATGAGTTTACTTGGAGTAGGTTTTACATATTGACATGTTTTAAGTTTCATTACCGTATTAATTATATGCCTAATATGTCATAGTATTAGAATACATGTTGAAGAAAAAGCATTAAAAAAACAATTTGAAGAGGAATTTCAACAATATTGTATGCAGACAAAGTATAGATTGATACAATGATTATATTAAACTTTTATCTAAATATATATGGTCGGATTTTAGATGATATTTGAAATTCTATATTTCTAATATTTATGTTATAATAAATATAGCAAGGAATAAATATTTGAAAATCTAAGAGTGGTATTTCCATAAAGTCACCTTAACTTTCTTTTAGGAAGGAGGTGAAACTTATGGTGAATCTAATGATGAATGTTATAGCAGGTTTAATAGCTTGTTGGATTTATGATAGATTAAAAAACCACTCAAAGTCGGCAGCTAAGAGTGGTTGGGAACTTAATATAAAGTTCCAGAAAAATAAATCTTCAAAATAATTTGTTGAAGGAAACACCACTTAAAGTTAAGTAAAATATATTTCCTTGCTTTTATTATACCACAAATTAAAAATATTAAAACAAGATTTAATGTAAATAATATTTTAATCTATAGATTTTCTATTTTTTAAAAAACTAACTAAAAGTTGGAACATCACAAATCCAACTGTTGAACCTAAAGCATTTATAGGTATAGATGATATATTAGTAAAATTATTCAAAGATGACATACCTAGCATTACTATAGAGACTATAGCTAAATAAAGAATAACTAGAGAAATTGGTATTGAGATATTTATCTCTAATTCATGTTCTTTCATAATATCATTCCTTTCAACATTGGCATACTTAATCTTATTATATCATTAAATATAACAAATCGTAATGCACAAAATAACTTATTTATAATTACATAATATGAGAAAGAGTAGTTATAATAGATTTCTATATACTATTCCTTAAAAGTTTATTTTCAGAATAGTATATAGAAATCATATTATTTACTAAGTATTATTATCAGTTCATGAAGCGTTTTACATAAATTAATGGATATATTTATTTAGAAAGTTGGTAAATAAGAAGCACAAATACATGCTATATATAATACAATACCTACTATAAAATAAGAAATATGAAACCAAAAAACAAATTTATCTTTTTTCATATCTTTTATAAACAACCTTATGGAATGAAATGTTAAATATACATAATCAAAACTTAAAATATTAGTTTTTGCTAGTAGTGAATACATCTTATTGTTTGGATTATGCTTTATTTCACATTCTTTATATAAATTATATGATATTGTAAAAAATGATATTAAAACTAAAATAATAATTATTGATAACACCATATTAATATTAATATTAAAGATATGTCTTATTAATTTATAAAATACAATTATAAAGATAGAAGTAAAAAAATATGTATATATTATTTTATCTGCATATTTAAAGTACTCTTTCATATCATGGGGATAATTATTTGTATTCATAACTTTATTAAATAATTTACTATCTGTGATATTGGAATAAATAAGTAAATTATGAACTGAAAAATATAAAAACTTTGCTAGAAAAGCAGATAAAAAATACACTATTAAAGGATTAAATGGCCATATAAGTATATATACCATTAAAAATAAAGTCAATAGAAGAAACAGGATTGATTTTACTAAATTATCACATTTTATTTTCCCAAGATAATCATTGTATTTATCCTTTTTAATAATATTACAAATTACTGTTACTATTATAGCTACAGTCAATGATATAATTATTTTACACACACTTATACACTCCTTTTATGTAATATTATACCATTTAATATTCTATATGGGTAGAAGATAAAAAAATAAAGCCCTCTAGGGATTACTCTTAATTGAGTTTTTCCTAGAGGGCTTTATTTTTATCTATCTCCTTTTTTCTTACCTTTTTTACGACTTTTACATGCCATATTATCACTTCCTTTTAATTTTAAAATTTTATATAAACTTGTCATATTCTTCAGCTAATTTATTTTTATTTTCTATTGTATAGTGGTTTATGGTTACATCCACCCCACTGTGGCCAAGCAATTTTGAAACTGTAGTTATTGGAACTCCTCTATCTTTTAGAAGATTAGACATACTGTGTCTAAGGTCATGATTATACCCTCCATTTATATCAATTAACTTGAAAGCTTTTTTAACCCATGAACTCAAGACATTTGAATTGACTTGATTATATTTGCCTCCATATCTTGTAAAAAATATATATGGATAATCTATATCATGTTGAGATAAATAATCTTTCCATTTTAGTAGTAGTTGTTGTACTTCTTCTGAAAATCTAAAATCTCTTGATACTCCACCTTTAGCTGTAATCCCATGAATCCATCTATTATCTAAGTTTATATTATCCCATCTAAATTGGCTTATTTCATTACTTCTAGCCATTGTAGCTAATCCTAAACTTATATAAACTTCTAACTGTAAATTTTCTTGCTCTGAAAGTTTCTCTTTTAATTTACTTAATTGTTCCTCAGTCAAGAAAGTTCTTTTTTGAACCTCTTCACCTGTCCCTGGTCTTTCTATCATTTCACACCAGTTGTCAGTAATTTTTCTTTTCTTCTTTAAAAATGATAGTAACGATGAAATTGAGCTTATTCTACGTCTAATTCTTTTTTCATTATTTCCCTGTTCCATGCAATAGCCTATATAAGCTTCTATTTCTTCTTCATTTATATCAGTTAATAACGCATCAAAACATTCTATATTTAAAAACTTAAAAAATTGCATTATATCACATTCATAGTTATAGATTGTTTTTTCACTTTTACCAGCTATTTGTTTAGCTCTTTTATATTGTTTCCATAATTTAATATTTTCTGGATTTGGTTCTCCAATTATACTTATTCTTTTACTACGTTGCTTTGCCAATATATCACTTCCTTATGAAAAGACTAGAGAAATTAATCTCTAGCCTCTAATTTGTCTTTTATTTCTGTTATATCTGTTTCTACTCTTTCAAGTCTACTATTATTAGTGTTCAATGCTTCTGCAAATTTATCTAATTTGTCATCGAATTTATCTATTGTGTCTCCAAACAGCTTTCTTTGTTCTCTAATCTCTCTAGAAAAATAAGCTCTTTCTTTTACTCTATCTTCTTGCTCTAGTTGTCTATTCTTTTCTAAATATTTTCCAAGCCATAACATCAGCACCATTAATAGTATAGCTGTATATCCATATTGGCTTAATAATTCAATCATTTCTTTAGATAACATCTATTTTTCCTTTCTATTTTGCACTTGTATTTGATTTATCCCAACAGATGCTCCCCAACATAAGATACCTTCAAAGATAGCTTCTATTGACAACTCTTTCATAAATAAACAACTACTTATCATTGCTATAACTAATAATATAAAAGGTATATATTTATTTTTAATATCTGATTCTTTTATAAAAGTTCCTAATATGTAAAGCCCACCTATTAACATTATTAAATTTTCAGGTATAAATTGCATTATATCCATATAATTTCCTCCTATCCAAGAATTTCATTTAATTCTTTTACTTTAGTTTTTATTTGTTCTAATTTTATATCATTGTTTGATATCTTCATTGAACTTATCTTATTGCATATATTTATTATGTTTTGACCATAACCCATATCTGGACACCATTTACCAGATAAACTTTCAACTGTTTTAGCCTCTCCATGCAAATATGGAAAATGTCTAGTGTCTAATGTAGTTCCATTGACTTTATATTCAACCTTACCAACTAATTCGCTATATTTTGGATAACCTTTAGCTCCAGCATATAAAGCTAGATGGTCTATAAATGCCGATACTCCATCTTCCCAACAACTAAATCTTGTATGAGCTGATGGGTCTAAATCTCCACCACCTTTATTACCTTTAAGTCCACATACATTGCAATATGAAGGATTTAAAACTCTACCAAAATTAAAATATCCAGTTTCTACAAATGCTTGGGCAATTGCAATAACTGGATTTACACCTTTTTTCTCTGCTTCTTTATATATTATTGGTACTATAGCCTTACATAAATAGTGTGGTGGATTAGAGTTATTATTTAATGTATCTAAATATGCAAAGACTTGTTCTAATGTTGCGGTTGGTTTATCTAATATATTCAATTCATTACCTCCTACTTCCCTATAAAATCTAATACTTTATGAAGCGTAACCCATCTATCATCGCCTTGTAGTTTAGTAAATCTTTCACTAGTCTTAATTTTTTCACTTGCTGACCCTATTACATAAAGATTTTCACAATGGCCAGCTACATAATTTTTTAACTCACATACATAGACTTCATCAGATTTATAATTTATGGCCATTACATTAGCTATAGCTTTATCAACTTCACCTTCATAAACTATTGTATATTTATTTTTTTTATCTTGTGAACTACCACTTACAGACTTATTAAATATTCCTTCAAAAATATTTATGGCCATATCTTTAGCATTATAGTTTTTAGTATCATCGGTATCCACAAAGCAACATTCGACTAAGATTGACTTTGCCTTTGTTCTTCTTAAAAATGCTAGAGTTTTCTTTTCTTTAACACCTCTATTTTTAAAGTCTTTATCACCTTTCGCATGATAAGTTTCAGTTATTTTTTTACACACTCTTGATGCTATTTCAACTGTTTCTTTATCATTTAAGTTATATACTAAAACTTCTACACCTCGACCACCACCTGAGTTAAAATGGATACTTACATTTAGATTACTATTATATGAATTACATTTATCTATAATTTTATTTAATATATCACTTTGAGAAGTTCCATTGTTACAAGTAGTATCATATACCGTACATTCTTTTTTTACTAAAGGTATTAACTCTTTTAGCACATTTCTTGCCTCTGTAGATTCTTTTATGTACTTTACTGCTCCAGAACCCACCTTACCATCTGGATTATGTCCCGCATGGACTGTTAATGTTTTTATGTTCAAAATCACCACTCCTTTCAATTTTAAAAGAGAGTTAACTTAATAAACTCTCTAAATTTAAACATAAAAACCTGCTAAGTAAAATCAAGTGTTTTTAGCAATTTTTTATTAATTATTTTTGTTAGTTTTTTGCACTAAAATTAAGACTAAGCAGATTTCTCTTTTTTAGCCCTGTAGTCAATAAACACTA
>NZ_JADGMM010000015.1:0-112276 GCF_020662275.1 Clostridioides sp. ES-S-0006-03 | reverse complement strand
TTAAAGTTGCTACTATAGGAGAAATCCCATTAGTAAGAGAAAATGCTACAATAGAAGCTCCCATTGTGTAGCTACCATCAGCAGACATATCGGGAAAATCTAAGATTTTGTAAGTTATATAAACCCCTAGTGCCATGATTGATAAAATTAAACTTTGCGTCATTACAGATATAATACCTGACATAAATAAAACACTCCTTTAAAAATATTTTTATAATTTTAATTATTTGTTAATTTTGTATATAAAAAAACCACATAGTATAAACAACTATGTGGTAAAAACACGAATAAGCCACATAGTATAATCTATGTGGCTCTTATATAGTTAAATGAAAACTCTATAAACAATATAGCCTACATAGATACAATCCCAAAGTTTTGCTAGTCTTAAGGGGTCTGTATCTATGTTAAAACGTAGGTACAAACCCTAGAAATAGTGGCTATAGTAATAATAATATTTTTTATTGTTTAATAAAGTATTCATAATTATCTCTCCCTTTTAATATTTTAATTAGTCAGAAAATTATATGTATTCTTGACTTGTTATAAATTATAAATTATACAATAATAAAAGTCAACTACTAAATTTAATTAAGATACTACATAGTGTATACTTAGACTTTTCAAAAGAGAATATATCAATTGAAAAAAACGTTATCCTAAACTTGTGGATTGAATGGAAATTTTGTGAAAAAATATTTAATTAAAGAAAAATATGGAATGAAGATAAAGCTGTAGATATTAAAATTTATAAAAAAAAGCTGTCTAAGAAATTTAAATTTCTATTTAGACAGCTCAAATAATGATTAGAAAGTTATATAACTTTCATAATGTGTCGTCAAAATAGACGACTTTATGGAAAATGAATAACTTTATATGCAATAAATTGCTACAATAAGTACAATTTTCAAAGGGTTAGGGTGGATAAGAGTACTTACTATATAAAGTTTTCATATTACCTACTTTTTTGAATTTACTACATTTTACTCTGCAGATTTTGCATTTTTATCTGACTTTATATACTTTATATTATCTGCTGATAGCTTTTGCATGTCAAGTGCTTTTAGTGTATCTTCATTGATTATTATTTCAGTTTCATCTAACATAGCAACAGGTATATCACCAACAGGTTTACCCTCTAACACTTCAATAGCAAGTTCTCCAGCCTTGTAACCTAGTTTTTCGTAGTCTATCCCACAACAAGCTAAAGCACCAGATGATACAGAGCCTTCTTCAGAAGCTATTATAGGTATTTTGTTTTCGTTAGCTACTTTAGAAACTATAGGCATAGAAGAAACTATTAAATTATCAGTAGGAACATATAAAACATCTATTTTGCCAACTAAACTAGAAATAGCTTGATTAACTTCACTTGAAGAACTGATTCCTTTTTCAACAACTTCATAATTATTTTTCTTAGCATAATCATGTAGAGAATCAACTTGTATTTTTGAATTAACTTCACTAGTATTGTATATAACGCCTATTTTCTTTGCTTTTGGAGTTAAAGTTTTAACTAATTTAAGTGTTTTATCAATTGAAAGATAATCTGATGTACCTGAAACATTTCCACCTGGTTTTTCAAGAGATTTAACCAAGCCAGCCTCTACAGGGTCTGTAACAGCAGTCATTATTATAGGTATATCTTTAGTAGCATTATAAGCTGCTTGAGCTGAAGGTGTAGATATAGCATATATCAAATCTTTTTTATCAGATACGAATTTACTTGCAATACTTTGTGTAGTAGGCATATCATTTTGTGCATTTTGGAAGTCTATTTTTATATTATCTCCATCCTTATAACCTTTATCTTCTAGTGCTTTTATGAATCCCTGTTTTGCCTTATCTAAAGATGGATGCTCTACTAATTGAGTGATTCCTATATTTTTTATTTCTTTCTTGTCTGTTTTTTCATTGTCTTTTGAAGCATCTGAGCCTCCATTTTGAGAACATCCAGTGAGCATAGATATTCCAAGAGTACCAGCTAAAATTAAACTTACCAATCTTTTTTTATTAATCATTTTTATATCCCCCTCGAAAATTTTATTGTTATATATGTTCATATATTCATATGAATTATTGTAGTATTGCTAAAAATATTATGACTTTAAAATTATTTTATAAATAAACTAATTTGTAACTAAGCTAAAATTAAATTATCATAATACATACTTTTAAACAGCATATTCAAATTTTTCTAAGATTTCTTCAACTGTTAATTCTTCTTTTTCTTTTCCCTTTACATCTAAGACAACTTCACCTTTATGGAGCATAATTAATCTATCTCCATATTGAAGTGCATGCTTTAAGTTGTGAGTTACCATAAGTGTAGTTATATTTTTTTCTCTTATAATTTTATCAGTTAATTCAATTACTTCATTTGATGTCTTTGGGTCAAGTGCTGCTGTATGCTCATCTAATAATAGAACCTTAGGGCTTGCTAAACTAGACATAATTAGTGAAAGTGATTGTCTTTGACCTCCTGAAAGATATTGTACTTTGATATCTAAGTATTTTTTTAAATCTAGAGAAATTCCTTCAAGTAAGTGTTCTAAGTCATTTGTTTTATGACGGAGACATCTTTTTAAATTTAGCAATTTCCCCTTATTAAGAGCCAAAGATAAATTTTCTCTAACTGTCATAGAAGGACAAGTTCCTAAGCTTGGGTCTTGAAAAACTCTACTTACTATTTGAGTTCTTTTGTGTTCAGCTAAATTTGTTATATTAGTATTACCTAGAGTGATTTCACCAGAAGATTCTTTTAATAATCCCGATATTATATTTAATAAAGTAGATTTACCAGTTCCATTACTACCTATGATACTTACAAATTCACCGTCTTCTATACTAAGGGATAAATTTTCAAATATAGTATTAGGTTGACCGTATGGATTTGGGAAACTCTTTGAAAGATTTTTAATTTGTAACATCTATAACACCTCTTTTTTCAGATTTATTTTTGGTACTAGCCTTGCACTTGTTTTTTTTAGTGAGATATTTAAGTTACCAGTAGCTAAGAAAGCTATTATAACTATGGCAGTTATTAGTTTTAAATCAGTTGATAACATACCTAAACTCATTGCAAAGTATATAGTGAATTGGTATATGAAAGAACCAACAATTATTGCAGTAGTATTTTTAATAAAAGTAAATTTCTTAAATAATGTAATACCAATTATGATAGATGCAATTCCAAGTACTAAAGTTCCGATACCCATATTTACGTCTGAGAATCCTAAGAATTGAGCCATCAAACTACCAGATAAAGCTATAAGTCCATTTGAAATCATAAGCCCTAATATTTTTATAGAACCAATGTTTATACCCAAAGATTTAATCATTTGAGAGTTGTCACCAACACCTTTTAGAGTGTATCCAAGACCTGTCTTTAAGAATAAATCTAAAAGCACTTTACAGATAAGTACAAATGCTAGAGCTAAAACTATAGGAGATATTTCTCCATTGAATAAATGCTTAAAACTAAATAGTGGGATATTTGATTTTCCCATTATTCTTAGGTTGATAGAGTAGAGCATTCCCATAACTAAAATACCAGAAAGTAAGTTAGATATTTTAAATTTAATGTGAAGTATACCAGTTACAAGACCAGCAATACAACCACATAAAATAGCCATTAAAGTTGCTACTATAGGAGAAATCCCATTAGTAAGAGAAAATGCTACAATAGAAGCTCCCATTGTGTAGCTACCATCAGCAGACATATCGGGAAAATCTAAGATTTTGTAAGTTATATAAACCCCCAGTGCCATGATTGATAAAATTAAACTTTGCGTCATTACAGATATAATACCTGACATAAATAAAACACCCCTTTGAAAATATTTTAAAATAATTTTTTAAATCTAATTGAAAATTAAATTTTGGATATAAAAAAACCACACAGTACATATAACTGTATGGCAAAAACACGAATAAGCCACACAGTATAATCCATGTGGCTCTCTATAATATGATGATAAAATAAAAACTTTAACAACAATCACTATAGCCAACATAGATACAATCCTTAAAAATGGTAATCCTAAGGGGTCTGTATCTATGTTATGACAATTTGTCTTAACTTAGCTACAAACCCTAACTAAATTGGCTACTAAAAAATCGTACTTGTTTGTTTAATAAAGTCTTCATATTTACCTCTCCTTTTAATTTAATAATTTTGAAAATTTTGTTTTATATTTTGTATAGTAATTAGTTTAATACAGTAAAAAATAAAAGTCAACAATAAATTTTGAAAAATTATTAAATTATCAGAAAATTGAGTTCGAATAAAAAAAGTTTTATGTATAGGATTGGGTAGTTTTCTTAAATTTTAATTTATAAATAAAAATTAAAATTCATTTGGATTTTAGAAACAAATTGAGCAAAAGGTAAACTTTTTATAGAATTAATGAAAATAGATTTTGAAGTAATATAATGACCAAAATTATATGATATAATAAATTGAATGATTATTTCAATTCAGAATTTTTATTATTTTTTTAATTATTTTTAGGAATCTTATTTTTGATGTTTTTAGTCAAGATGTTTACAAGATTAAAAAGACTTCAGTAGATATTTATATGTTTTTATTTAAATATTTTAGGAAGTATTTAATTTTATAGGAGTGATGATATGTGTTGATAGGTACAGCGAATTTAAGTAGAAGTGTTGATAATGCATGCGTAGAAGAATTGGGAATTCCAATGATTGTATTGATGGAAAATGCAGTAATATCTGCAATGAGAAACATGGATATAGATATATATAATGATTATACAATTGTATGTGGTGTTGGAAATAATGGTGGAGATGGTCTTGGAATAGCAAGACATTTAAAGCTAAAAGAAAAAAATGTAAATGTCTTTTTAATTGGTAATATCAAGAAACTAAGTGAATGTTCTAAAATCAATTATAATATACTTTTAAATATGGGGATTAATATTATAAATATTGATAAAAATGATTTAAGTGAGGAATATAATGACTATATAAATAAAAATAAAGTAGATAAAATTATTGAAACAGAAAAACAGAGTATAATTAAAAATAAAAATTTAACAATGTTTAAGGAAGCAGTATCTAAAAGTGATGTTGTAATAGATGCAATATTTGGAACAGGACTAAAGAGAGAAATAACTGGTATTTTTAAAGAAGTAATTGATATAGTAAATGATAACAGCAAAAATACATATTCTATAGATATACCATCTGGTATAGATAGTGACAAAGGAAGTATACTTGGAATTTGTATTAAAGCAAAAAAAACAATTAGTTTTGAGTTTTATAAAAGAGGTTTTTTAAATTATGATGTAAACTCACTTATTGGGGATGTAATTGTAGAAAAAATAGGTATTCCAGATTTTATTACAAGAAAATACCATAATGATGAATTCATAACTGATGAGAGTTTTGTAAAAAATAATATTAGAAGAAGAGATAAGAATGGATTTAAAAGTGATTTTGGAAAAGTATCTATAGTTGCAGGCTCAAAAGGATTTTATGGGGCTAGTTTCATAGCAACTGAATCTGCTGTTAAAAGTGGAAGTGGTCTTGTAACTTTGATTAGTAGTAAAGATGTACAAGAAAAAGTATCTATTAGACTCACTGAAGCAATGACTGTAAATTTTGAAGAAGAGAGAGTTGATAAACTATTGAGTTCTAGCAATGCAATTGGTTTTGGTCCAGGAATGGGAGATAATCACAAAACTTTTGAGAGATTACTTAGAGTAGTAGAAAACTCTAGTTGTCCAATAATATTGGATGCAGATGGATTAAATGTTATGAAGGATAGATGCTATAAGTTTTTAGAGTGGAAAAATAAGTTTGTAATTACTCCACATCTGGGAGAAATGGCCAGGTTGACAGGTGACTCAATTGGGTATATAAGAGAACATAGAGTAGATGTGGCGAAAGAATTTGCTCAAAAATACAATGTAGTTGTCCTTTTAAAAGGATATCAAACTATCATAACAGATGGTAAAGAAACATATATGAATCCTACAGGAAATAGTTGTATGGCAACTGGTGGAATGGGAGACTGTTTACTTGGTATGATTACTTCTTTTGTAGGTCAAGGTATGGATATACTTGAAGCTACAGTGAGTGGAGCATATGTACATGGTTATATAGGAGATAAGTTAGGAAAAAGTATGTATACAGTAAATGCAACAGATTTAATAAGTAACATTTCGTTAACAATGAACAAGTTTTTGATTATTTAATTACTAATATTTGATACTACTTTGTAACAACTTTAACAAAGTATGCTGATATAATACTATTAAATTAATCTCAAATTGACTTATTTTATTGGTTTTTGGTTGATTGTTTAAAATCATATTCAAATATATTGTATAAAGAATATGATTTATATAGTGTTTGATAATTCATATGAAAAGAGGGTAGATAGTATGAAGTTGATATGGTTAATAGTAGCAGTCTTATTTGGAATAGCAGAAATGTTGACTCCAAGCTTAACACTAATATGGTTTAGTGTGGGAGCAGTAATACTTATATTTTTAAGTACTTTTATAAAGAGTATATTTTTACAAGTTTTAATATTTGCTGTAATTTCTATAGCTATGTTAGTTGTAGCTACTAAGAAAATTGTAAAAAAAGATAAAACTTATAAATCTAATACCAATTTACAAGCAATGATATCTAAAAAAGGTGTTGTTACAGAGGAAATTTCTCCAAATCAAACTGGTTTAGTTGTAGTTGAACATGAAACATGGACTGCTATTTCTATAGATGATGAAAAGATTGATAAGGGTTCTACAGTAGAAGTATTAAAAATAGAAGGGGTAAAACTAGTTGTTAAAAAAGTAAATTCTGCAACTAGTGTGACGAATCAATAAAATAAAAGGAGGATATATTTATGGGCATGAAAGTTGTTTTAAGTATTGTATTAATAATAGTAGTAGTAGCAATAAGTTTAACTTGTATAAGAGTAATAAAACAATCTAAAGTAGGTATAATAATGCGACTTGGTAAGTTTCAAAAAGTGGCTGAAACAGGAGTACATTTCTTGATACCATTTTTAGATAAAATGGCATATGTGATTGACTTGAGAGAAATTGTAATAGATTTCCCACCTCAGCCAGTTATAACTAAAGATAATGTAACTATGCAGATTGATACAGTTGTATATTATAAAGTTACAGACCCAGTTAGATATGTATTTGAAATAGCAAATCCAATAGCTGCTATTGAAAATCTAACAGCTACAACTTTAAGAAATATAATTGGTGAACTTGATTTAGATGAAACACTAACATCAAGAGATATAATAAATGTAAAAATGAGAACAATCCTTGATGAAGCAACAGATAAATGGGGAATAAAAGTAAATAGAGTAGAGTTAAAGAACATAATGCCTCCTCATGATATTCAAGTTGCGATGGAAAAGCAAATGAGAGCGGAAAGAGAAAGAAGAGAAGCAATACTTCAAGCAGAAGGTAATAAGTCAGCTGCTATATTACAAGCAGAAGGAGAAAAACAATCTGCTATATTAACAGCAGAAGCAAGAAAAGAAGCTATGGTACGTGTAGCAGAAGGAGAAAAAGAGTCTGCTATATTGGTAGCAGAAGGTGAAGCTGAGGCTATAAGACAAACAGCTATTGCTAAAGCACAAGGTGAAGCTGAAATGATTAAAAGAACTCAAATGGCTACTGCAGAAGGTTTGAAATTAGTATTTTCAGCTATGAAAGAGTCTGACATTGACAATAATATCTTAGCATTAAAATCTATGGAAGCACTTGAAAAAATGGCTGAAGGTAAGTCAACAAAATTGGTTTTACCTTCAGAAGCAGTTAATTTCTTAGGAACATTCAAAGGAATAAAAGAAGTCATGAGTGATGATAAAAATGATATATTAGATGTAAAAGATGCATTTAGTGGAAATGATTCATTAAAAAAATAAAAGAGTTTTTTTATAGTAGGAAGGAAATGGAAATTAAATGTCGAATTAATTAAATATAGTATAGAATGCACATTGAAAAGAAGAAGACTTATAGTTTTTTAGGTCTTCTTCTTTGTTTTTATTTATAAAACGCGATTTTAAAAATAAATTAACAGAATTTTTATACAATTTACCCTTTACTAATGTAAAAAGTGTTATATAATATTAAATAAAACATATAGGAAAAGAAAGTAACTTTAATTTGGATATTTATATTGATAACATATATAGTTATAAAAATATCAAACATAATGAATATGTCTAACAATAGAACTAAAATTTTATAATTCACTGATTTAATCATAGATGAGCAAATAACAAAAAATAAAATTAACTAGTAATTATTTAAAGATTTTTAGATAATCATGTCATATTATGTTCTATTATTATCAAATCAAAAAAGCATAAAAATTTAAGTATGTTTGTATGATATAAATTGATTTATAAAAAATATTTTTTATATCTATAAAATAAATGTTTATATTATTTTCTAACTAGGAATTGAATATTATAAGTACTATAGCACTTATGGAAAATAATGTATACTTCAATAAAGTAATTATGGGGTATACATTATAGAAATTGTATAGTTTATATTATTTTACTCTTATTACATTATCATTTGGGCAAAATTTATACACAACATTTATTGACTAAAAGTTTATAAAGGTAAAAATGCAATTATAAATATTAATTACTAGATGAGGGGAGTGTCATTAAATGAAAAAAGAGATGTTAGCTATGATTTTGGCAGGGGGGCAAGGTTCAAGACTTGGAGTTTTCACAAAGAGAATTGCAAAACCAGCTGTATCATTTGGAGGAAAGTACAGAATTATTGACTTTGTTTTAAGTAATTGTTCAAATTCTGGTATAGATACTGTAGGTGTTTTAACTCAATATAGACCACTGATATTAAATTCTCATATAGGTATGGGAAGTCATTGGGATTTAGACAGAATAAATGGTGGAGTATATGTATTACAACCATTTATGAATGAAAAAGAGGGAAATTGGTATAATGGTACAGCACATGCTATATATCAGAATATGGATTTTGTAGATACCTATAATCCAGAATATGTATTAATATTATCTGGTGACCATATATATAAGATGGATTATAGTAAAATGCTAAAATTTCATAAAGAAAAAGGCTCTAAGGCTACGATTGCAGTAATTGAAGTACCTTGGGATGAAGCTTCTAGATTTGGCATAATGAATACAAATGAAGATTCAAGTATTTATGAATTTGAAGAAAAGCCAGGTGAACCTAAAAGTAATTTGGCATCTATGGGAGTATACATATTTGATTGGAAAATGTTGAGAAGTTATTTTAAAGAAGCAGAAAAAAATTCAGATATAAATTATGATGATTTTGGAAAGAATTTAATACCTAAAATGTTAGAGGATAATGTTGGAATGTATGCATATCCATTTAAGGGGTATTGGAGAGACGTAGGAACTATACAAAGTTTATGGGATGCAAATATGGATATAATTAAATCTCCAGAAACACTGGATTTATCAGACCCTAAATGGAAGATATATACAAATACAATGGCAATGCCTCCTCAATATATAGGCAAAAGTGCAAATGTTCATAGATCAATGATAGCTGATGGTTGTAGAATTTTAGGAGAAGTAGGAAACTCTGTATTATCACATGGAGTTGTTGTTGGAAAAGGAAGTAAAGTAATTGATTCAGTAATCATGCCAAATGTTGTAATAGGAGAAAATGTAACTATAGAAAAAGCTATGATAGGTGAATGTGCAACTATAAATGACAATGTTCAGATAAAAAATGTAAATAATGAGATAAATGTAGTTTCTGAATATGAAAATATAGAGCCTAGATGCGTATTAATAGAAGGAGGTCTTTAAGATGAGAAATGAATGTTTAGGTATAATAAATTTAAACAAAAAAGGAGACCCTGCAATAAATAAACTTAATTATGGAAGACCGATAGCTTCTACACCAATAGCTGGAAGATATAGAATAATAGACTTTGCTCTATCTAATATGATAAATTCAGGAATCACAAAAGTTGGAATATTCGCAAAAGAAAAGTATAGATCATTGACAGACCATATAGGTAGTGGAAAAGATTGGGATTTAAGTAGAAAAAAGGGCGGTTTATCAATTTTTAGCCCAGAAAATACTAAGTATAGAAATACTTACTCACATAGAGAAGGAGATATATACACAATACTAGCTAATCTTGATTATATAGAGAAAAGTGAAGAAGAATACATTTTAATAGCTCCAAGTTATATGTTATGTAACCTAGATTACTCTCAGGCTTTGGAGTACCATAAAAAATCTCATAATGATATAACTATAATATATAAAAATGTAAACAATGCAAATAAAGATTTTGCTGGTAATCTAACCTTAAACTTAGATAGTAATAACAGAGTAATAAATGTAGGAAATAATTTAGGAAAATTCCCTAGAGCAAATATATGTATGGAAACATATATTATGAAACGTGAAGATTTTGTAGAATGTATATATAATATTGTAAATAAAGGGAATTATTGTTATTTAGAAGAGTTCATTGTTGAAGAAGCAGAAAATATGAAAATAGGAGCTTATGAGTATACAGGATATTTGAAATGTGTAAATTCTGTTGAATCATATTTTCAAATGAGCAAAGATTTATTAGAAATAGAAGTGGCTGATGAATTACTGTATTCTGAAAGAAAAATATTTACTAAAGAAAAGAATGAGTCACCTACAATTTACACAGATAGTGCAAAGGTAGAAAATAGTTTTATAGCATCAGGTTGCTTAATAGAAGGTACTGTAAAAGATAGCATTATATTTAGAAAAGTTAATGTTGAAAAAGGAACAGTTATAGAAAACTCAATAGTAATGCAAAATTGTGTAATAAAGTCAAATGCAAAACTATATAATGCAATACTAGATAAAAATACAAGTGTATCAAAAGGAAAAGAGTTAAAAGGAGATGAAAAATATCCTATTGTAGTAGAAAAAAATACGAATATATAAAAATATTTTTTAGAAGGGGGAATAGCTAGTGAAGGTTTTTTATGTAACAGCAGAGTGTTGGCCCTTTGCTAAAACTGGAGGATTAGGAGATGTATCTTATGCATTGCCTAAAGAATTAAAAAAAGAAGGTGTAGATGTAAGGGTAGTAATGCCTAAATATTCAACTATACCAAGTTATTTAAAAGATCAATTAAAAGAAATAGCCGTTTTTAGTGTACGCGTTGGATGGAGAAATCAATATTGTGGTCTTTTAGAAATGGAACTAGATGGTGTTAAATTTTATTTTATAGACAATGAATTTTATTTTAGAAGAGAAGATGAGAGAAAGAGTATTTATGGGTATGGAGATGATGCAGAAAGATATACATTCTTTACAGATGCTGTCTTAGAAGCTATAAGTAGAATTGACTTTTATCCAGATGTAATACATATAAATGATTGGCACACAGGTATGTTACCATTAATTTTAAAAGAGAGATATGCAACCCTTGAGGGGTATAAAAATATAAAAACTATGTATACTATACATAATCTACAATATCAAGGTGTATTTGATAAGTATGTCTTAAATGATATATTAGATTTACCTGAAAAATATTTTGATAATGGAGATATAGAGTATTATGGTTCAATAAATTTTATGAAAGCTGGAATAAATTTTGCAGATAAAGTTATAACTGTTAGTCCTACTTATGCAAATGAGATACAAACATCTTTTTATGGAGAACAATTAGATGGTTTGCTTAGAAAGGAATCAGGCAAATTAAAAGGGATATTAAATGGCATAGATTATGACTTGAATAACCCTGAGAAAGATAAGGATATATTTGTCAATTACAATGTAAATTCTATTGAGAAAAAATTGGAAAATAAATTAAGATTACAAGATATATTAGGATTAAAAAAGGATTCATCTATTCCATTAATAGGGATAGTTTCAAGACTAGTTTCTCAAAAAGGATTTGATTTAATAGCCTATATGATGCCTGAGCTTATGAGGGAAGATTTACAAATTGTCATTTTAGGAACTGGGGAACATCAATATCAATCAATGTTTAATTATTATGATTCTAATTTTTCAGATAAAGTATCTGCTAGAATTACATTCAATGCATCGTTGGCTCAACAAATTTATGCTGCAAGTGATATATTCTTGATGCCATCACTATTTGAACCTTGTGGTATAGGTCAAATGCTAGCTATGAGATATGGTTCTTTACCAGTAGTTAGAGAAACTGGAGGACTTAAAGATACTGTAATACCTTACAATCAATTTACTGGAGAAGGTAATGGATTTAGTTTTAAAAATTACAATGCTCATGAGATGTTTTTCTGTTTGCAAAATGCAATTAAAGTTTTTAAAGATAAAGAAAAATGGATTAAAGTAGTTGAAAATGCAATGAATACTGATAATAGTTGGAAAAAATCAGCTAAGGAGTATATAGAAACATATAGAGACATATGTGATTAAAGGAGTGGTTTTTTTGGTAACAATAAGCAAAAAGAAATTCAAGCAAAAATTTGAAGTGAAAATGTATAGCTTATATGCACAGTCTATCAAGGAAGCTACTGATGAACAATTGTTAAATGTATTATGTAGTCTACTGAAAGATGAAATAGCAAAAAAATGGGTTGCTACGAAATTAGATAAGAAAAAAGAGGTTTATTATTTTAGTCTAGAGTTTTTAATAGGAAGACAATTAAAATCTAATTTACTAAATTTAAATATTGAAGAAGAAGTTAGAGAAGGATTACTAGAATTAGGAATTAACTTAGATGATTTAATCAAAGCTGAGGTAGACCCAGCTATAGGGAATGGTGGTCTTGGAAGATTAGCAGCATGTTTTTTAGATTCTATGGCATCTTTGAACATAAGTGGTCAAGGATATGGAATTAGATATAAATACGGTTTATTTGAACAAAAATTTGTAAATGGTTATCAGGTCGAAGTACCTGATAACTGGCTTACAGAAGGACGCTATGCATGGGAAACTGTAAGACCAAATGAAGCGACGATTGTAAAGTTTGGTGGAGAAGTAGAGTTGATTAAGGAGGGAAACCATTTAAAAGTAGTCCATAAAAACTATCTTCCTGTAATGGCAATGCCTTATGATATACCAATAATCGGATACCAGAATCAGTGTATCAATACTTTAAGATTATTTAAAAGTGAGATACCAAAAAGAGACTTTGGAGAACTTACTTCAAATGCTCTAAATTATTCAGGAAGTTATGAAGAGGCCCTAAAACACAAGTACTATACTGAAGAAATTTCACAGGTGTTGTATCCTGATGATTCAAATTATGCAGGAAAATTATTGAGACTGAAGCAAGAGTATTTCTTTGTAAGTGCAGGTGTACAAGATATAATAAGGAAGTATAAAAAGAATAAACTAAACATCAGTAATTTATTTGATAAGGTGGCAATTCATATAAATGATACACATCCTACCTTGTGTATACCAGAACTTATGAGAATTTTACTTGATGAAGAAGGCTTATCTTGGGATGAAGCATGGCAGATAACTAAAAAAACAGTATCTTATACTAATCATACTATAATGTCAGAAGCAATGGAAAAGTGGCCTGTAAGTATGATAAAAGAGTTATTACCAAGAATTTATATGATAATAGAAGAAATAAACAGAAGGTATGTAGAAGAATTAAATAATAAAGGATATGACCAAGATAAAATAAGGAGAATGAGTATAATAGACTGGGATAACATAAATATGGCAAATTTATGTATTGTAACAAGTCACAGTGTAAATGGAGTTGCTAAGCTTCATACTCAAATTCTTGAAACAGAAGTTTTAAAAGATTTTTATCAAGACGAACCAAATAAATTTAACAATAAAACTAATGGAATTGCACATAGACGATGGCTTATAAGTTCAAATCCGCAACTTAGCAATTTAATAACAGATTTAATTGGTGATTCATGGAAAACAGATACTTTACAGCTAAAGAATATTGAAAAATTTAAAAATGATTCTTCTGTTTTAAAAAGACTTGATGATATAAAATACAATAATAAAGTAAATTTAGCAAATTTTATAAATGATAAATACGATTTAAATATCGACCCTAATTCTATATTTGATGTTCAGGTTAAGAGGTTGCATGCTTATAAAAGGCAGCTATTGAATATTTTTAATGTACTCCATATGTATCATGAATTACTTGACAATCCTAATTTAAATATTGACCCAAGAACTTTTATATTTGGAGCAAAAGCTGCACCAGGATATTATTTAGCCAAGTGCATAATTAAATTTATAAATTCAGTTGCAAGTACTATAAATAATGATGTTAGAGTAAAGGACAAGTTAAAAGTCGTATTTATAGAGAATTATGGTGTATCATTAGCAGAGATAATAATACCAGCAGCAAATGTGAGTGAACAAATTTCAACGACAACAAAAGAAGCATCAGGAACAAGTAATATGAAGTTTATGATGAATGGTGCTATAACTTTAGCAACATTAGATGGTGCAAATGTAGAAATATGTGAACAAGTAGGAAAAGAAAATATGTTTTTATTTGGACTTAGTGCAGAGCAAGTACTTAATTATAATAAGTTTGGTGGATATTCTTCACTTGACTTGTATCATTCTAACATGGATATAAAAAGAGTAGTAGATGACTTAATAAATGGATTTATTCCTAACCTAGGTGAAGAAGGTAGAAGTATTTATAATTCACTTACCACTTACAATGATGAATACTTTGTATTGAGGGATTTTGAAAATTATGGGCAAGCTCAAGCAAATATAAACAAACTATATCGTGATAAAGAAAAATGGAATACAATGTCTTTGGTTAATATAGCTAATTCAGGATTTTTTTCTTCTGATAGAACAATTTCTGAATATGCAAAAGACATTTGGTTTAAAAGGGTGTGATTATAAATGCAAAACATAATAGAATATAACTCTTGGGATAAAAATTTTAAGGCTCCGTTTGGAGCTTTAAAATTTGATGAAGAATTGATGATTAATGTCAAAGTAAATGAAGGATATAATGTTGAGTCTATTTCCCTAGAAATAAACAAAGAAGATGAATCAAAAACAATAATTTTAAATGAAGAATTAAACAATAATACACTTAGAAAGTATTTTTATTGTAAGGTTGGAAAATTTGATACAACTGGTGTTTATTTTTATTATTTTAAAGTGATTGCTGAAATAAATGGTGAGAAAAAGACTGTATTCTATGGAAAGAATAGAGAAAATGGATACACTTGTGAATATAATTATAATGATATCAATAAATATCAAATTACTGTTTATAGAGACTTTAAAGTGCCAAACTGGTACAAAGAAGGAGTACTTTACCATATATTTGTAGATAGATTTAACAATGGAAATCGTAATGGGAAGGTTGATAATCCTAAAAAAAACAGCTTTATATATGGCAATTGGGACGATATACCTATGTACATAAAGGACAATAGAGGGGATATTATAAGATGGGATTTTCATGGTGGAAATTTAAGGGGAATAATTAATAAACTTGGGTATCTAAAAAAATTAGGAGTGAGTATATTATATCTGAGTCCTATATTTGAAGCTTCTAGTAATCACAAGTATGACACAGGAAATTATAAAAAGATTGACCCTATGTTTGGAGATGAAGATACATTTAAAGAATTAATTGATAAAGCAAAAGAAAAAGATATATCAATAGTACTTGATGGTGTTTTTAGTCACACTGGAGCAGATAGTAAGTATTTTAATATGTATGGAAATTATGATAGTTTAGGTGCATATCAATCAAAAGAATCACCATATTATTCATGGTATGTGTTTGAAGAATTTCCTCATAAATATAAAAGTTGGTGGGATATAAAGACCTTGCCAAATACAAATGAATTAGAAAAAAGCTATATGGATTATATAATATATGACAAGGATAGTGTCATAAACAAATGGATGAATATGGGGATTAAAGGATGGCGATTGGATGTTGCAGATGAACTGCCAACTGAGTTTATAAGAGAGCTGAGAAAGCAACTAAAAGAAGCTGATAATGACTCTATACTTATAGGGGAAGTATGGGAAGATGCCTCAAATAAGATTAGTTATGGTCAAAGGAGAAGCTATTTATTAGGTGAAGAATTAGATTCTGTTATGGGATATCCATTTAGAAATAATATGTTTTCATTTTTAAAAGGAGAAATTAATTCATATGAACTTAGCAATAAATATATGCAAATTAAAGAAAATTATCCAGAAGAATCATTTAAGTCTAATTTAAATTTAATTGGAACACATGATGTCACAAGAGCTAAAACTGAATTAAATAATGATATAGATTTGATGAAACTTGCTGTAGCTACGCAGATGACATTTGAAGGAGTACCATATATATACTATGGAGATGAGGCAGGTCTTTGTGGAGATGTAGACCCAGACAATAGAAGAACATATCCATGGAAAAATGAAGATGAAGATATGTTAAATTTTTATAAAAATATTATAAAAATCAGAAATAAAAATAAAATTTTAAGTTCTGGAGAAACAGAATTTATATATACTAAAAATGACAATGTGTTTGCATTTATAAGATTTAATGAATATAATGATAGGATACTGATTTTAATAAATAGAAGTAACAATCCTGAAAATATATCATTAAATATAGAAGGTAACTTTATAGAGGAAATACCTATAAAGTATAATCTTAAAAATATAAATAAAAATATACAGATAGAAAACAATGAATTAAAAATCCATATGGATTCTAAATCATTTATTATTTTTAGTGTATTTTAAGTATAATAATTTAAGTTAAAAATAAAAATGTAGCAAAAATTTTGATTTATCAAAGGTTTTGCTACATTTTTGTTTTAAATTATCATAAAAATTTTAGTATTTCAAAATATACAAAGAAGTGTAAAAAATATAGAAGTTATGATATTATATAGATAAGTAAGATAAAACAAAACCTCTCTACTGAAGTTGTAGGGAGATTTAACTTTTATAATCTTAATATGGAGGAGTGTCTTATGAAAGTAGATCCACTTACAACTCAAGTCTATGACTATATATCAAAAAAAATCCAAAATGGAGAGTATGAAGCTAATCAGAGAATTACTGAATCTGAAATTTGTAACTCTATTGGAGTTAGTAGAACACCAGCAAGGGAAGCACTAACGAGGTTGGCAGGTGAAAATTTACTAGAAAAGATACCTAATAAGGGATTTGTGGTAAAAGAGTTTCAGGAAAAGGAAAAACTAGACACATACTCTGTAATTGGTATGTTAGATGCGTTAGCAGGCTCTTCATCTTTAGAAAATTTAACTGAATCAGATTTAATAAAAATGGACGAGTTAACAGAAATGATGGCTATCTCTATAAAGTATAAAAATTACAATAACTACTTAAAACTAAGCAATGAATTTCACGATATATACATAGCAAAATCAGATAATCAGGTGTTAATAAATATGTTGAACTCTCTTAGATATAATTTTATGTCAAAGTCATATACTAGCGACAATGAAGAAGAATTGTATAAAATGCTAACTTACAGCAATAATCAACATATTGAGGCAGTGAAGTTTATGAGAGCAAAGGATTCAGAAAATGTTGAAGCAATTTTAAGAAAACATTGGAAAACGATACCTATAGCAGAGATGGAATAAGAGAAGCTTTTAAAAGCTTCTCTTATTTTTTTATAATTCTATCATTATTTTATTATTTTTAATATATAAATATCAATATAAAATTAATTAAAAATACAATTAATTTTTATATTGATATTTATAGGTTAATGTAGTACTATTTTAATGCAAAATATAAAGGGAGGGGATAATATAAAAACATATTTTTCAATAGGAGAAGTGTCTAGACTTTTTGATTTATCAATAAAAACTCTAAGATACTACGATAAAGTAGGTATATTAAAACCAGCATATGTAAATCAAGAAAATAAATATAGGTATTATTCAAGAGAACAATTTATGAGTATAGATGTAATTAAGTACTGTAAGATTATGGGGATGGCTCTTGAAGATATAAAAAAATTAATTGATTCAGACAGTTCAATTGATTCTATGATGAATACAATTGATAGACAAAATAAAATGATAGAAAATAAAATAAAAGAACTATCAGATGTGAAAAATTATCTAAATGATATAGAATTTAAAGTAAATGAACTGTTAAAATATGATTTAAATAATGTATTTATAAAATACAATAAAGAAAGAAAAGTAAATGTATATAAATGTAATTCAAAGGATGAAGTGGAACTTGAGATGTATCTGAGACATATTATTTTACACATTCAAGATAAGTATAATGATGTATATCCTATAATCTCAGGTAGTATTTCATATGAGAAAGTAATCAAAGAAGGTAAAGCATTATTATATGATGATATAGTAGATTTTAAAGAAAGAGAAGAATATGAGAATGAGCATATTTTACCAGCAGGTGAATATTTAACAATTATATATGATGATAATTGGAATAATGCCTATGATTATTATCAAAAAATAATAGATTATGCAAAGAATAATAATATAGAACTTGTTGGAAATTTTAATGAAATATGGATGCTTTCCAGAGTAGATTCAGATACAAAAGAAAAGACATTGGTTCAATTAGAAATAAGAAAAAAATAGTATACAAAAAAACTTGACTCTACCCTCAGAGGATAGATTAGTATTTTATATAGTGAAATAATATTTATTATAATAATCTATGGGAGGGAGATTTTTAATGGCAAAAAAATTTTTAGAGTATGCTATACCATCAGCTCTTGCTATGTTTGTATCATCATTTAATACAATATTAGATGGAATATTTTTGGGAAAAGGACTAGGCGATTCAGCACTTACAGCTGTTAGTATAGTAATGCCTCTTGTAATGGTATTTTTAGGATTATCCAGTTTAATGGCAGTTGGAGGAGGAGTACTAGTTTCCAAAAAATTTGGTTCTAGAGATGATGAAAGGGCTGTAAATATATTTAGACAAGTGATAAAAATCTTAATAATAGGTAGTTTATCTCTTACAATAATTTGTATACTTTTTTCAGAACATATAGTTAGAATTATGGGAGCAACAGAAAATTTAGTAGGATTATCTTCTGAATATTTAACATTTTATGCTATTTTCTGTCTACCAAATTTGCTAGGTCTTGTTTTTTGTAGTTTTTTAAGAAATGATGGAAGACCAAAACTTGCTATGATAGCTACTGTGTCAGGAACAATATTTCATATAACTTTAAATTATCTATTTATATTTAAGCTTGGATTTGGTGTAAAAAGTGCAGCAATTGCAAGTGGCTTAGGTCAACTATCTACACTTATAATAATGTTACCTCATTTTATGTTTAAAAAAGGTAAGTTATCTTTTGGTTCAGCAAAGATAGAAAAGGATGTTTTAAAAGAATTATTTAATATAGGATTTCCCTCATTCTTTGCAGAGAGTGCTTTTTCAATAATTATACTTGCACATAATATAGTTTTGACAAGAGTTGTTGGAGATGTAGGTCTTTCTGCTTATGCTGTAGTAAACTATGTAACTACTAATATTTATAATCTCTTAATGGGTATAACTTTAGGTGTTCAACCACTTATAAGCTATAATTTTGGTTCTAAAGAAAGTAAAAAAATGTTAGGCTATTATAATATGGCAACAAAAATGAGTTTCTTTGTATCTATAATGTTTACAGTAATATGTTTTTTATTTGGAAAAGAAATTATAAAAATATTTACAAGTGATAGAGAAATTATTTTAATGGCCTATGTTGCACTTAATATGGCTAATTTAGCCTATCTTATGATTGGGAAGAATTTGACAACTATGATGTATTATCAGGCGATAGAAATGCCAGTACATTCTAATATTATAGGCGTTTTACGTTCAATCCTACTGTTGCCAATTATACTACTTGTTTTTTCTAAGTTATTTGGAGTAAATGGAATATGGGTAAGTATGGCTGTTTCAGAACTTTTAACAGTTATAATTATGAGTAAAGTAGCAAATATAAAGGAATGTACAAAAAATGCTATAAGTCTATAATGTTATGATACTATAAATCTAGAGTAGTGAATTTATTTACTACTCTATTTTTGTTTGTACAAATAGAATTTATTCTATAGTATTAGATTAAATTTTAATAATTTTTATAAAAAATTTAAATCTACAAATATGAAAATTATTTAGTTACACTAAACTATGGATTTTAATATATAAAATAAAAATAGTATAAAAGTTTAGTAATAGAATACATACTAATTAAAAATATTAAACTTAAAGCGTTAGTAAAACTTGAAAAAAATAAAAATAAGAAATTGACTAAAAATAAGAAAGTTTACAAATACTAATTTTAAAAAAAATTAATATAAACAATAAAAAATATAAAAGTTTATAAATATTGATAACACTAAGGTATAGGTTTTTGATAATAAATAAAAAAATACTTGTAAAAATACTTGTTTGTTAATATAATAAATATCATGAGTTTAATAAAAGTAAAAATAAAAAATAGAAATAATAAATAAAAACAATGAAAATATTAGAATATAGAGAGGGGATGAATTTAAAGTCATGGACAGTGAGTTCGCAAATGCAGTTGAATTGAGCTATGAATGTGCTCCATTATTGGAATCATTAAAAGAATATTCAAAAAGAGATATAGCTTGCTTTGATGTACCTGGACATGTGAAAAATAGAGGTGTAGATATATTAAATAAATATCTAGGTGAAAATCTCATGAAAATGGATATAAACTCATCACCCACTATGGATAATGTATCTAATCCAACTGGAGTCATAAAAAATGCACAAGATTTATTAGCACAGGCTTATATGGCTGATGAAGCATTCTTTATAACTAATGGTACTACACAAGCAATACATGCAATGATTTTAAGTGTAATAAATCCAGGAGAAAAAGTATTGCTACCAAGAAATATTCATAAGTCAGTAATAAATGCTTTAATACTTTGTGGAGGAATACCAATATTTATACAACCAGAATTTGATGAGCAATTAGGTATAAGTTTAAATATTACTATTGATAAAGTTAGAGAGGAAATAGAAAAAAACTGCGATATAAAAGCTTTATTTTTACTTAATCCAACTTATTATGGTGCTTGTGCAGACCTTGAGAGCATCATAGAATTATGTCATAAAAATAATCTTTTAGTATTAGTAGATGAAGCTCATGGTGCTCATTTTCCATTTCATTTAGATTTACCTCCTTCTGCAATAAGTTTAGGAGCAGATATGGTGGCTGTAAGTATACATAAAACTGGAGGAGCATTGACACAATCTTCAGCACTTTTATTGAATAGAGAAAATATAAGAGTTGAAAAAGTACTTCAGTCAATCAACATGTTACAGTCTACATCTGCATCTTATTTACTTATGGCAAGTATAGATGGAGCAAGAGTTAACCTAGTTGAAAATGGAGAAGAACAATTATCAAAAGCATTAAATTTATCTAGATATGCAAAAGCTAGATTAAATAAAATAGATGGAATAGATGTTTTGTCTACCGAAATATTAAAAAGAAAAGGTGTTAAATTTATAGATGAAACTAAATTATGTATAAATGTAAAAGGGTTAAATTTAACTGGTTTTGAAGTGTATGATTTGTTGTATAAAAAGTTTTCAATTCAAGTAGAACTAGGCGATTTGTACAATATCTTGGCACTTGTGTCTATTGGAACCAACAAATCAGATATTGACAGATTGGTTAAGGCTCTTTCTATAATTGAAAAAAATTATAGAAAAGAAACCAAGTTAAATGAGTTTAATATGATTCAAATAAATCCAACTATTGAGCTTAATCCGCGAGAAGCTTTTTATGCATCTAAAGAAAGCATAGATATTAAGTCATGCATAGGTAGAATTTGTGGAGAATCAATAATGGCATACCCACCAGGCATACCAATTGTTACTCCAGGAGAATTAATAACAAAAGAAATTATGGAGTATATTGTTTTTTTAAAAAAGAGTAATGCATATTTGACTGATATGCAAGATAAAAACTTAGATACAATACTCGTTATAAAATAAATTGTGTTATTGGATAAATACAATAGTACATATAAATATGTAAAAGGAGTTGGGATTGAAATGAAATTTGAAACACTAGGAAGACATATACTAGTAGAATACTATAACTGTGATGAGAGTATACTTAAAGACCCACATCTTATAGAAAATTTTATGAATGATTCAGCATTAAACGCAAAGGCTACAATTGTTGATTCTGTATTTCACCATTTTAATCCTTGGGGGGTTTCAGGTGCTGTAATAATTGCTGAATCTCATTTGACAATACATACTTGGCCTGAATATGGTTATGCAGCGGCGGATTTTTTCACTTGTGGTGATATAGACCCATGGAAAAGTTTTGAATTATTGGAACAGCTTCTAAAATCAGAAAGAAGTGAGTCCACAGAAATTCCAAGAGGATTGACAACAAAAATAAAAAAATATTCAAAAAAAGATTTAGGTAAAATCACTCATAAACCTGAAGCAGTATAAACGTAAAATAGATAAATGAAAGTGAGGATTATTATATGGAACTTTGGTATACAGAGGAATGGACAAAAAATGTAAGATTTTCTATAAAAGTAGATAGACATTTGTTTGAAGGAAAATCTGAATTTCAAAGAATAGATGTGTTTGATAGTGAGGAATTTGGTAAGTTTCTGACAATAGATGGTTTAATGATGGTGACATATAAAGATGAGTTTATATATCATGACATGATAACTCATGTTCCTATGGCTACAAATCTAAATATCAAAAAAGTCTTAGTTATAGGTGGTGGAGATGGTGGTACAGTAAGAGAGTTAAGTCGTTATCCTAAAATAGAAAAAATTGACATGGTTGAAATAGATAAAATGGTTGTGGATGTGTCTAAAGAGTATATAGATATATGTTCATGTAAATTAGATGATGAAAGAGTAAATTTATATTTTGAAGATGGAGTTAAATTTGTTAAGGAAGCTTATGACAAATCTTATGACCTGATAATAGTAGATTCAACTGACCCAATAGGACCAGGAGAAGGACTTTTTTCAAATGATTTTTATAGAGATTGTTATAGAATACTAACTGATGATGGAATTTTAGTAAATCAAAGTGAAAGTCCTTATTTCGAGTTTAATGCTAAGGAAATGAAAAGAGCCAACGATAAGTTAAAAGGGATATTTCCAATAGCTAAAGTTTATCAAGCACATATACCAACATATCCATCTGGACATTGGTTATTTGGCTTTGCTTCAAAAAAACTAGACCCAATAAAGAATCAAGATAGAGATGGCTGGGAAAAATTAAATTTAAAAACGAAGTATTATAATAGTGATATCCATTTAGGTTCATTTATGTTACCTCAATATGTAAAGGAGATGCTAAATGAAGAGTAATTTCTATCATATAAATACATTTATGGGTATGGATAAAAGTTATGAAGAATCAAATCTGATAGTGTTTGGAGTAGGGTTTGATGGAACTACTTCAAATAGACCTGGAGCTAGATTTGCAAGTAGCTCAATGAGAAAAGAATTTTATGGTCTTGAGACATATAGTCCTTTTTTAGACTTGGATTTAGAAGATTATAATATATGTGATTATGGAGATTTGGAAATTAGTGTTGGAGATACAGAACAAGTTTTGAAAGAAATATATGATGAAACTGCTAGTATAGTTGAAGATTTAAAGATTCCATTTATGATTGGTGGAGAACATCTAGTTACTTTACCAGCCTTTAAAGCAGTTTATGAGAAGTATAATGATGTGTATGTAATTCATTTTGATGCTCACACAGATTTAAGAGAAGAATATAATAACAGTAAAAATTCTCATGCAACAGTAATTAAAAGAGTATGGGATATTGTTGGAGATGATAAAATATTTCAATTTGGAATAAGGTCTGGAACAAGAGAAGAATTTAAGTTTGCAATAGAACAAAAACATACCTATATGGAAGTCGGTGGAATAAATACATTTGAAAAGATAATTAATAAATTGAATGGGAAAAATGTTTATTTAACTATAGATTTAGATGTGTTGGATGCATCTGTATTTCCAGGAACAGGCACGCCAGAACCTGGTGGTATAAATTATAGAGAATTTCAAGATGTTTTTAAGATTATAAAAAAATCTAATATAAATATAGTTGGTTGTGATATTGTAGAGCTTAGCCCTGATTATGATACGACAGGAGTATCAACAGTTATAGCATGCAAAGTATTGAGAGAATTATGTTTAATAATATCAAGTAAATTTAGGTAGAGAAGTCTGTATAAATAATATACTATAAAATAAAGAAGTTACTTTAAATAAGTTGTTTTAAGCTTAGCACTTTTTTAAGGTAACTTCTTTATTTTTTAAACAATAAATTTAAACAATAAAAAAGAGCCTTATGTAGCTCCTTTTTCTAAAATATATATATTTAAATTAAATAATTATATTCTATTTACGTTTTCAGCTTGAGGTCCTCTATTACCTTGAGTTATATCAAAGCTAACCTTTTCGCCTTCTTCTAAAGTTTTGTATCCATCAGTTTGTATAGCTGAGAAATGTACAAAAACATCGTCTTCTCCTTCTACTGATATGAATCCAAATCCTTTTTCACTATTAAACCATTTTACTATTCCGTTTTTCATTATAAAAAAACCTCCGCTTTATTAAAAAATACAAACTAAATAAATTAAGTCTGTTCTATTAATATAGCATAAATTTAAAAAAAAAGCAATTGAAATTTTAAAAAAAGTTAATCAATTTTATAATTTAAAAAAATTTATTAAAAAATATATTAATAATGAAAGAAAATAAAATAGAAATCTGAGAGAGTCTGGTAAATTTAATATCAAAAAATGTAATATATAAATTGAAAAATAAAAAATAAAATTTAAAAAAATAATAAAAAATATTATAAAATAGGTTAAAAATAAAATTTAAAAATAGTGAAATTTCAGAAATATCACTATTATTATATAATAAAATAAAAAAACAATATATGAATTCGATAAAATAAAAATTAAATATATAATATTTTACATATATATTAATAAAAGGAAATATTATGCTATAATAATACCGTATAAAATTATTTACGGGGGTGGTATTAACATGTTTCAATTTGAAACACAAATACACAAATTAAGACATGATGTTTTAACTGCAATAGCTAGGCTTGGAAAAGAAGATAACCTTACAAGAGAAGCAATGGATAATATTCAATATGAAATAATAAAAGGCGAGAAACCTACATACAGATGTTGTGTTTATAAAGAAAGAGCTATAATATCTGAAAGAGTAAATGTAAGTATGGGACTATTGCCAGGTCAAGATAAAATAGATTTAGATACAATGGATGTAGGAGAAGATGAACAAATAATATATATTTTAGAAGCAGCATGTGATAGTTGCCCAATAAATGAATTTACAGTAACTGATATCTGTAGAGGTTGTTTAGCACATAGATGTAAAGAAGCTTGTAAATTTGGGGCTATTACACATGTTGGAGGAATGGCTTATATAAATCATGAATTATGTAAGGCTTGTGGAATGTGTAAAAAAGCTTGTCAGTATGATGCCATCTCAGAGGTTGTAAGACCATGTAAGAGCGTATGTCCAACTAATGCTTTAGGGTTTGATAGAGAAAATATGAAAGCTATGATACATGAAGATAAATGTTTAAACTGTGGTGCTTGTATGTCAGCATGCCCATTTGGAGCGATATCTGATAAGAGTTTGATAGCTCCAGTAGCTAGAAAATTAGTACAAAAAGAAAAAATGTACGCAGTAGTAGCTCCAGCTATAACAGGTCAAGTTGAAGCAAATGTTACATATGGTCAAATAAAAAATGCTATAAAATCATTAGGTTTTGTCGATGTACTAGAGGCAGCTTGTGGAGCAGATGCAGTTACAGTTCATGAAAGTTTAGAGTTTGCTGAAAGAATGGAAAAAGGAGACACTTTTATGACAAACTCTTGTTGCCCAGGATTTGTTGGTTACATAGAAAAGACATTCCCAGACCTTGTAGGAAAAATATCTTCTACTGTATCTCCTATGATAGCTAGTGGAAGATTTATAAAAAATTATGAACCTGATGCAAAAGTAGTATTTATAGGTCCTTGTACAGCTAAAAAGAATGAAGCAGCTAAAAAGGAATTAAAAGGAGCTGTTGACTATGTACTAACTTTTGAAGAAATAATGGCACTATTTGAAGCCTTTGATATAGACTTAGCTAAGTGTTCAAATGAAGATATAGATGATGCATCAATATTTGGAAGAGGCTTTGGTGCTGCTGGTGGACTTACAAAAGCTATAGAAAATTATCTTGCTGAAAAAGGTATTGGAGTTAATTTCGAACCTGTAAAAATTTCTGGTTCAAGAGAAATTAAGAAGACAATGACTATGGCTAATTTAGGGAAATTAGAAGGAAACTTTATAGAAGGTATGATGTGCGAAGGTGGATGTATTAATGGTTCTGGTAAGTTCTTACTAGGCACAAAAGCTAAAGCTACATTTGATAGAAAAAATTCTCAATCAACTAAGAAAAGTGTTTTAGCAAATACAAAAATAAAAGATTTTAGTGATATAAATCTAGAAAAATAAATCTATAGATAATCATAAAAAATATAGATGGAGAATAGAGTTGTTCTAAGTTGTAATTTAACATTAGGATAACTCTATTTTTATTTAGATTTATATCAAGATGTTTAAGTACTTAAAATAAAAATTAGATATATAATATTTTGTATATAACTTAACAAAAACTATGCCTGTGTTATAATAATTTATGGAAATAAATAAAAAATACAATATACATAATAGTATAAATATAGGTGAAATAGGTGATTTATAGGGAGGAGTACTTATGTTTGAGTTCGAAACACAGCTAAAAAGATTAAAACATGAAGTTTTAACAGTTGTAGCAAAGTTATCAATTGAAGAAAATTTAACAAAAGAAAATATAGAAAAAATTCCATATGAAATAATTAAAGGAGAGAAAGCAAGATATAGATGTTGCGTTTATAAAGAGAGAGAGGTAGTTCTTGAACGAGCACAGCTTGCACTGAGTTTGACACCAAATGCTAAATATGAAAATATAAATCCAGATTCAGTAAATTTAGGTTCTAATGAGCAAATTATGTATATAGTAGAAGCTGCATGTGATAGATGTCCAATAAATGAATTTACAGTAACAGAACTTTGTAGAGGGTGTTTGGCACATAGATGTAAAGAAGCTTGTAAGTTTGGAGCAATTTCTTATATAAATGGAAGAGCTTATATAAACCATGATTTATGCAAAGCTTGTGGAATGTGTAAAAGTTCATGTCAATATGATGCTATCTCAGAAGTTGTAAGACCATGTAAAAGTGTATGCCCAACTGGGGCGTTAGATTTTAACAGGGATACTATGAAGGCTATGATACATGAAGATAATTGTATAAATTGTGGTGCATGCATGTCAGCCTGTCCATTTGGAGCAATATGTGACAAGAGTTTGATAGCACCAGTTGCAAAAAAACTTGCAAGAAAAGAAAATATGTATGCTATAGTAGCTCCAGCAATAACAGGTCAAATTGATAGTAATATTACATATGGACAATTAAAAAATGCTGTAAAATCACTAGGATTTATAGATATGATAGAAGCTTCTTGTGGAGCAGATGCAGTTACAGTTCATGAAAGTAATGAATTTATTGAAAGAATAAAATCTGGAGATAAGTATATGACCAATTCATGTTGTCCTGGCTTCTTTAAGTATATAGAGAAGATGTTCCCAGATGAAGTTGATAAAATATCTTCTACAGTATCACCTATGGTAGCCACAGGAAGATTCGTAAAAAAATTTGATTCTGATGCTAAGGTAGTATTTATAGGTCCATGTACTGCAAAAAAGAGTGAGGCAACTGAGGAATGTTTAAAAGATGCAGTAGATTATGTACTTACTTTTGAAGAATTAATGGCATTATTTGAAGCTTTTAATGTAGATTTGTCAAAATGCTCAAATGATGATATAAATGATGGTTCAATTTTTGGAAGAGGATTTGGAGCATCTGGTGGGCTCACAAAATCAATACAAAATTATATTGCTGAAAAAGGTATCAGTTTTGATTTTGAGCCTATAAAAGTTTCTGGACCAAGACAAATTAAGAAAACAATGACAATGGCTAAATTAGGTAGATTAGAAGGTAATTTTATAGAAGGAATGATGTGCGAAGAAGGCTGTATTAATGGAGCTGGTAAGTTCTTATCAGGTGCAAAAGCTAAAAATACTTTTGATAGAAAAAATGGACAGTCAACTAAGAAGAGTGTTTTATCTAATGATAAAATAAAAGAGTTTGAAGATTTAAATTTAGAAAGATAGTATTAATTAATATTTTAAAAAATACTTAGTTACAATTATAAAACTAAACTATTTGTTATATTTAATGCCACAAATATGCCTAGAATTTGCCCTTTTTCTAGGTGTATTTTATTATGTCAGCATTGCTATACTATAAATATGTAATAAATAAAATTTATAGGAGCTTTTGGATGAAGAAAATAATATTAAAAGACATCATGTTTTTAATTACAACAGTATCTTTGATTGCAGCTCTATTGATTGTAGTAAATGTAACTGCTAATGGTAAGACAGAGTCAACAAGTAAATCTTATTTAGGTAGTGAGAAAAATAGTATGAGTCAAAATAATATTCAAAATGATATAGGAAATACTGCATTTAAAACTACTATACTAAATACTGGAAAGTCAGATTGCATATTAATTGAGATAGGCAAAAAAGCCATAATGATTGATACAGGAGAAGATAAAGATGGTGAACAAATAGTTAATAAGTTAAAAGAAAAAGGAATAAATACACTTGATTATCTAATTTTAACTCATTTAGATAAAGACCATATAGGTGGAGTTGATAGTGTGTTGTCCAGTGTTAAAGTGAATAATTTAATACAAGCAAATTATAAAAAAGACAGTAAACAATATGATGAATATGTTAACTCACTTAAAAAAACTGGTATAGAGCCCATAATATTGAAAGAAAAAATGAATATTGTAGTTAATAATGCAAATATAAGCATACAACCAGCTTTAAAAAGTGAGTATGAGAGTTCAAACGATTACTCAATAATCACTAGTATAAATTATGGCACACACAATTTTTTATTTGCAGGAGATGCAGAAGAAGAACGTTTAGCTGAATTTATAAGTGAAAATACTTTAAAATACGATTTTGTGAAAATTCCTCATCATGGAAGGTATGATAAATTAAGTGAAGCATTTTTAAAATCTATTTCACCAAAATATGCTGCTATTACTTGCTCACAAAAAAAAGAACCTGATAAAGAAGTATTAGAAATATTAAAAAAATTAGATATAAAAACTTTTCTTACTTATAATGGAGAGATAGTTATAGATAGTGATGGAAATAAATTAAGTGTAAGTCAATAGTGTTTTCTGAAAAATTGTATAAAAAAATTTAAAAAAATCATTAGCAAATATAAGACCTTAAACATAGTATATTTTAGGAGCTGAAACTCCACATACAAAATAACTAGGAGGTAACATATTATGTTGGATAGATTTTTTGGTGAAGGCGGATTTGGCGGATGTGCTTGGTGGATAATAATATTATTTTTCTTATTCTTAGCATTCCAAGACTGTTGGGCTGAGATGGACTTATGTGCATGGATACCTTTCTTAATATTATTATTAATACTTTGCGAATGTGGTGACGTTTTTGATGGAGGATGTGGATGCTAAAAAAATCAATTTAAATGATTTAAAAAAGCTTATGGTGGGTATAAACAAAATACCAAACCAATCACAATCTAGTGTTTGAAGGTAGTCGGAGATCCCCCGCTACCTTCTTTTTTTTATTATTTAAAATTTATTTATTCATCATTTTATTTACATACAATAATTTTTTCTATAAAGTTTGGTATAATTAAAAAGAAAATAAATTTTATTTATAGGAGATGTAAATATGGCTATAGTGGATAAGATTTTCAATGAGATAAAATTGATGGTTGCAAGATTCTTATTGGGGAAAAAATACAGTGAATATGAAGAGAAAGATTTAGTATATAATACTGAAGAAGAAGTTATATTAATAACTTTGAAAAGATTAGTTTTCCAGGGAAATGTGAATGAAGCAGAAGAAATTTTATTTGATAAAGCTAAAACTGTAAATAGTGAAAATATGCAGTATATAGCAATAGAATTTTATACTATGCTTATGGAAAAAACTGATGAAGAATTAGAGGCTATGAATTTTTCTAAACAAGAAGTTTATCAAGGTATAGAAGATATTAGGAAAGTTTTAAATTTAGAATAAAGCATGTATAAAGATATTAAAATAAATTAATGTTAAGATGAGAATATTATATTTTATATATTTAAATATAATATTCTTATTTTATTAATAATATAAGTATATCTTATTTACCATAAAACTATCTTGAAAAAAATTAATCTTAAATGTATAATATTACTTTGAGTGAAAAAGTATTAACATTTTTTTATAAGATGTTTTACTAAAAAAATATATATAAATATACTGTTATCAAAAAGAAATTTAATTTAGTGAGGTGTTAAGATGAAAATAGGATTTGACCACAAAAAATATTTAGAAGAGCAGTCTAAATATATCTTAGAAAGAGTAAATAATTTTGACAAGCTTTATTTGGAGTTTGGAGGAAAATTAATGGGAGACCTTCATGCAAAAAGAGTACTTCCAGGGTTTGATGAAAATGCAAAGATAAAAGTATTACAACATATGAAAGAAAAAGTTGAAGTTGTAATTTGTGTGTATGCAGGAGATATAGAAAGAAATAAAATAAGAGGTGACTTTGGTATCACTTATGATATGGAAGTTTTAAGATTAATAGATGATTTAAGAGGTTATGAGCTAGATGTAAACAGTGTAGTAATCACTAGATTTGAGGGACAACCTGCAACGACTGTATTCATAAATAAGTTAGAGCGTAGAGGAATCAAAGTTTATAAACATTATCCAACAAAGGGATATCCTTCAGATGTTGAAACTATAGTTAGTGATGAAGGATATGGAGCAAATGATTATATAGAAACTACAAAGCCAATTGTAGTAGTAACAGCACCAGGACCTAATAGTGGAAAACTTGGTACTTGTTTAAGTCAGTTATACCATGAAAATAAAAGAGGAAATGTAGTTGGATATTCTAAATTTGAAACATTCCCAGTTTGGAATATACCTGTGAAACATCCTTTAAACATAGCTTATGAGGCAGCTACAGTAGATTTAAAAGACGTAAATATGATAGATTCATTCCATCTTGAAACGTATGGTGAAATGTCAGTAAACTATAATAGAGATTTAGAGTTATTCCCAGTGCTAAAAAAAATAATAGAAAAAATAACTGGAAAAGAATCAATTTTCCAATCTCCAACTGACATGGGTGTTAATAGAGTTGGTTTTGGAATAATAGATGATGAAGTAATAAGAAAAGCTTCTATAGAAGAAATTATAAGAAGATACTTTAAAACTGCTTGTGAGTATAAAAAGGGACAAGTTGATAAAGGTGCTTATGATAGAATGAAAATGATTATGGAAGAGCTTAATTTAAAGCCAGAAGATAGAAACGTTGTTTTACCTGCTAGAAATTACAGTAATAAGTTAAAAGAAAATGCTGATAAAAATGATACTTGTCCTGTAGTGGCACTAGAATTAGAAGATGGGACAATATTAACTGGTAAAGGTTCTGACTTAATGAATGGAACAGCAGCAGCAGTACTGAATGCAATTAAGCATTTAGCTAATATATCTGATGATATGCACTTAATATCACCTGTAATATTAGAGCCTATTATAAATTTAAAAACAAAAACTTTAGCAAGTAGAAATGTTTCACTTAGTTGTCAAGAGGTTTTAACTGCTCTTAGTATTTGTGCTGTAACTAATCCAACTGCACAATTTGCTATGGAAAAGTTAGCTTTATTAAAAGGGTGTCAAGCACATTCTACTACTATATTAAATAGAGATGATGAACAAACATTTAGAAAGCTTGGTATAGATGTAACTTGTGACCCAGAGTATCCTTCACAAAATCTTTACTATAGCTAAAAATATAATTATACAAAAAAATATGGGCTGTTTTAAAGTAATAGTTTGAGCAGTCCATTACAATTATAATAAAATCAGTAGACTGTCTTGTATAAGGCAGTCTTTTATTTTTAAAACATCCCATTTAAATTAATATATATACTGTTATCCATAAGGAATTTTAATTTAGTTCCTTGGAATACCTATTGTAAAGCTTTTACCTAGTTTTTGCAAGTGTTTTTTATGATTTTTTATAAATTGTATTGAATTAATTGATTATAAACTGTTTTAGTAAGAGAAAGTATTGACATATAAATAAAATAGATGAAAAAATAGCATAAAGAAACATAAGTTTGGTATAATTAAAACAGTGATGTAAATAAATTTAATCTAGTTATACTTTAAGGTGATAAGAATGGAATTTTATAGAAAAATAATTCATATAGATATGGATGCTTTTTATGCGTCTATAGAACAAAGAGACAATAAAAAATTAAAAGGTAGACCTGTGGTTGTTGGTGGAAATCCACAAAGCAGAGGAGTAGTTGCAACGTGTTCTTATGAGGCTAGAAAATTTGGCATACATTCAGCTATGCCATCCACTGTAGCTTATAATAGATGTCCATATGCAGTTTTTGTAAGACCTAGATTTGAGGTATATAAAAGTGTATCAAATCAAATAAGAAATATATTTTATAGATACACAGATTTAGTAGAGCCACTATCTTTAGATGAAGCATATTTAGATGTAACAAAAAATAAAAAGAATATTGATTCATCAATTGAAATAGCAAAGCAAATTAAAAGAGATATATTTAGGGAAGTTGGACTTACATCTTCAGCAGGTATCTCATATAATAAATTTCTTGCTAAGATAGCATCAGACTTAAAAAAGCCTAATGGTTTGACTGTAATAAATGAAGAAAATGCTCAGGATTTTTTAGATAAATTGCCTGTAAATAAATTTTTTGGTGTTGGAAAAGTCACTTCAAATACTCTTAAAAATTTAGGGATAAAAACAGGATATGATTTAAGGTGTTTAGATTTATTTGAACTTGAGAACATATTTAAGAAAAAAGGATATGACTTATATAAATTTGCAAGGGGTATAGATGATAGACCAGTAGAGCCAAATAGAGTTAGAAAATCTGTTGGAGCAGAGACTACACTAAGTCATAACTTGGATATTGATGAAGAAGAAACACGTAATATCCTTGATGAACTTTGTGAGGAAGTGTGCCATAGATTAAAAAACTCTGAGAAATTTGGAAAGACGTTGACATTAAAAGTTAAGTATGAGGATTTTACACAGATAACTAGAAGTCTTAGTTTAGAACATTATATTGATGAATATAATGATATAAGAAATGGTGTTGACAATTTATTGAGAAATGTTGAAATGAATGGAAAACAAATTAGACTATTAGGAGTTACAATATCAAACTTAAGCGACAAAAAAGAAACTTACAAAGACATTACTTTATTTGAGTATATGGATAGTATTCAGCGATGACTATTTGTTTAAATGAATGAATTAACACTAGCCTTAATTATATATAATTAAGGCTAGTGTTGTATTGTTTTATTAAGATTTTTTTATTTTTTTTTATATCTTTTAAATTTGAGTATTGTATACAAATACTTGATATTTATAGTAATGTTTACTAATATGTATTAACCCAAAAGTCGTACTTTGTTTACATAAAGGGGATATTGTGATATAATTATAAAAACAACTTATTGCGTTGGCAAGGGTTGCTTGTCGAAAGAGGGGATGATAAATTATGATAGAGATAAGAAACGTAACCAAGAAAATGGGAAATAATGTAATATTAGATGATATTTCTCTAGCTGTCGAAACAGGCACATTGGTAGTTTTAATTGGCTCAAGTGGTTGTGGGAAAACTACTACTTTGAAGCTTATAAACAAATTAATAAAACCTACATCTGGTGAAATATATATTAATGGTAAACCAATTTCTCAAGAAAATGAAATAGAACTTAGAAGGAAAATAGGATATGTTATACAGAACACAGGTCTATTTCCTCATCTTACAATAAAAGAGAATATAGAGTTAATTCCACGTTTAAAAAAGGAAAAGTCAGTTGAAGAAATTGAGGCAAGAACTTTACAATTACTTGAAATGGTAGGTCTTGATAGTGATGATTTTTTAAATAAGTATCCTTCAGAGCTTAGTGGGGGTCAACAGCAAAGAATTGGTGTTGCAAGAGCCATTGCAACTGATGCTGAAATAATATTAATGGATGAGCCTTTTAGTGCTTTAGACCCAATAACAAGAACATCTTTACAAGAACAATTATTTTCTCTTCAAGATGAACTGAAAAAAACTATAATATTTGTAACTCATGATATGGATGAAGCTTTAAAGATAGCTGATAAGATTTGTATTATGAAAGATGGAAGAATAGCGCAGTATGATACTCCAGAGAACATACTTAGAAATCCAGCAAATGATTTTGTAAAAGACTTTATTGGAGAAGATAGAGTTTGGGATAATCCAGAATATATAAAAGCAAAAGATATTATGATAAAAAATCCTATTGCTGTTAATTCAACAAGAACTGTAACTCAAGGTATAGAAATTATGAGAACGAGTAAGGTTGATAGTTTACTAATCATAGATAGAGCTAGAACACTAAAAGGTATTGTCACTGTAAAAGATATGAAAGACCGTCATGATAAATCGACATTGCTTGGTGATATTATGTCAAGAGAGCCTTTGCATGTAAATGAAGGTGATAATTTAGTAGAAATACTAAATATAATGAACTGTAATTCAGTTGGATATATTCCAGTTGTTTCAAGTGAAAATAAATTAGTAGGACTGATTACTAGAAGTAGTTTACTTTCTGTTTTAAGTGAGCAATTCCTAGAGATGGAGGTGAGTGTCCTTGGATAATTTTTTTAATTTTATACTATTGCAAAAAGATAAGATTATAGAGCTTTTGATACAACATATGAGCTTAACTGTTACATCTATTTTGATAGCTATACTAGTGGGTGTTCCTCTAGGAATAATTATTTCAAGAATACCATCTCTTAGAAAAATTGTGCTTGGATTTGTAAACTTAGTTCAAGCAGTTCCATCAATGGCACTTTTGGGTCTTCTTGTACCAGTACTTGGTATAGGAAGCAAACCAGCAATATTTATGGTAGTAGTATATTCATTATTACCAATTGTAAAGAACACGTATATAGGTATAACAAGTATTGACCCAGTAGTATTAGAATCGGCTAAAGGTATTGGTCTTACAAGAAACCAAACTTTATTTAAAATACAGTTTCCTTTAGCTTTGCCTATAATAATGGGTGGGGTTAGAATTTCTGCTGTTACAGCGGTTGGTCTTATGACTCTTGCAGCATTTATAGGTGCTGGTGGTCTGGGATATTTAGTATTTTCAGGTGTACAAACTGTAAATAACAATATGATTTTAGCAGGAGCAATTCCATCATGTATAATTGCATTGCTAGTTGATTATTTATTTAGTAAGATTGAAGTTGCAGTTACTCCAAAAGGCTTAAATCCAAAGGCTCCAAAGAAAAATTATATAGGGCTTAAAGTAGTATCTGCTATAATAATTATTGCAATGTTATTTGTTACTTTTGGTTCAAGTTTTTCAAGCAAAAAAGAGACAATAACTATAGGTTCAAAAGATTATACAGAACAACTTATTCTTGGTAATGTTTATGCTGAATTGATAGAGAAAAATACAGACCTTAATGTTAAAAAGAATTTAAATCTAGGTGGTTCATCTGTTGCATTTAATGCTATTAAATCTGGTGAACTTGATATGTATGTAGATTATACAGGTACACTTTTAGTAAATGTAATGAAGCATGCTCCAATTAAAGATGCTGATGAAGCATATAAGGTTGTTAAAGATACTATGGAAAAAGAGAATCAATTAACTTTACTTGACCCTATTGGATTTAACAATACTTATACATTAGCCATGATGCCTAAAACTGCTGAGAAATATGGAATAAACACTATTTCTGATTTAACTAAATATAGTAGTGACTTTACTTTCTCACCAACTTTAGAATTTGAAAATAGAGAAGATGGTTTTGTAGGTATTTCTAGAGATTATGGTCTAAAATTCAAAGATGTAAAAGCTATGAATGGAAGTTTAAGATATACAGCTTTAGATAATAATGAATCTCAAGTTGTAGATGCGTTTTTAACTGATGGTCTTATTAAGAAGTTTAATCTTAAGATATTAGAAGATGACAAAAACTTCTTTGTTCCATATTATGCGGCTCCATTAGTGAGACAAGATACTCTTAAGAAATATCCTGAGTTAGAAAAAGTGATGAATATGCTTTCAGGAAAAATAAATGAAGAAACTATGAGAGAACTTAACTATCAAGTTGATGAGCTTGGAAAATCACCAGAAGAGGTTGCTCATTCATTCTTAGTTAAAGAAGGTTTAGTATAGAAAATTAATAGTTTATATTATGAACTTAAGTTATAGATAGTATTTTAAATACTATTTATAACTTATTTTTTTGTATACAAAACCTATATTATGATTTTTAATTCATAATTAATTTTTAAATTGAATGAACAAGTACAACCAACTTTGAATATAAATATAGTAAGTGTGCATATATACAATTTGCTTTATCTAGTCAATTGATATTGATACATAGTCTTTTTTCGATTAAGTCGAAGGGAGGAGGTATACAGTTATGGATAATTATAAAAAAGTGAAGCAAGTGTTATGGATAATTTTATTTGCCAATTTTGCTGTAGCATTATTAAAAATAATTATTGGTAATAAAATTAAAAGTTATAGTATGACAGCAGATGGGTTTCATTCTCTGTCAGATGGAGCATCTAATATAGTAGGATTAATAGGTATTTTTTTTGCATCTAAACCAAAAGATAAAGATCATCCTTATGGGCATAAAAAATTTGAAATTATAACCAGTTTATTTATTAGTGGTATGCTATTTGTTATAGCAGTTAAGATAATTCTTAGTTCTATATCAAGACTGGCAAACCCAGTTACACCTTCTATAACTATAGAAAGTTTAATTGCTCTAGTCATTACTCTTTTTATAAATATTTTTGTCTGTATATATGAGTATAGAGTTGGAACTAAACTGAATAGTTATGTCTTAATTTCAGACTCATTGCATACAAGAAGTGATATATTTGTGTCTTTAGGAGTATTGGTTACTTTAGTTGGTGTTAAGTTAGGATTTCCAGTAATAATAGAATCTGTAGTTCCTATTATTATTTCTGGGTTTATAATTTATTCAGCTTATGGAATATTTAAACCGTCTATTGGAATTTTAGTTGATAGAGTAGCTGTAGATGAAGAGTATATAAGGGAAATTGTATTTGAATTTAATGAAGTGAGAGATGTTCATAATATTAGAAGTAGAGGTAGTAAGAGTGTTATTTATATTGATATGCATGTAATGGTAGACCCATTTATAAGTGTAGAGCAATCACATGACTTAACACATAAAATTGAGAAACAAATACAAGAAGAAATTAATGAAAATGCTCAGGTAATAGTGCATATTGAACCTTTTTATAGCTTTTAATTTGATTATAAAGACATAAGTATAAAAATTTATAATTCATAAAAAAAATATTATACCATAAATATTTTCAGAAAATATTTATGGTATAATATTTTTTATAGAGAAATTAAGTCTTAATATACCTAAGGAGGAATTTATTATGAGATACGTTGAATATGGAAAGACTGGGAAAATGGTTTCGGTAGTTGGATATGGAGGATTAAGATTTGATTTAGAAAAAAATGACCAAGAAAATGCAGATTTAATTAAATATGCATATGAAAAGGGCATTAATTATTTTGATACAGCACCAGGGTATTGTGATGACAGAAGCGAAGATATATTTGGACTAGCCTTTAGACAAATGATAAAAGAAGGTAAAACAGACTTTTACGTATCTACAAAAGGAAAGCCAAAAGTATACGACACAGCAGAAAAAGCAATAGATGCTGTGAAAAAGTCAATAGAAAGATTGGGCGTATCTAAAATAAATTTCTATCATATATGGAATATTAGAAAGATGGAACATTATGAATTTGCAATGAGACCTGGAGGTCAGTATGAGGGTCTATTAAAATGTAAAGAAGAAGGATTGATAGACCACATAGTATTTTCATCTCATCAGCCAGGAGATGAAGTCATAAAGGTTCTTGATGAAAATAAGTTTGAAGGTGTTACTATGGGAATTAATATACTAAACTTTCCATATAGATTAAAAGGTGCTAAACATGCTATTGAAAATGGATATGGTGTTGTAGCTATGAATCCATTAAGTGGTGGAACTATTCCAAAGTACAATGAAGAGCTTTCTTTTCTAGCAAGAGAAGGTGAAAGTACTATAGAATCAGCCTTAAGATTTAACATAGGAATTCCACAAATAAATATATCGTTAATAGGAGTTAATAAAAAGCAGGATATAGATGATGCTTGTAAAATTGCAGATGAGCATAAAATATATTCAGATGAAGATATACATGATATTGAAACTAGATTAAGTAAAAATATGAATGAAATATGTACAGGTTGTGGATATTGTAAAGTATGTCCAAAAGATATAAACACTCCAGCATATATGCTTTTTTATAATGAAAAACAGATGTTTAAAAAGAGTGATGAAGAAATGACAAAATCGGTCTATGGGCTAGCACATTGGAATTATACAATGAATAGTAAAGCAAAAGCTAAAGAATGTATAGCTTGCGGAAAATGTGAAATTGAGTGTACTCAACATTTACCGATAATTGACAGATTAAGAGAAATTAAGCAATGGGAAGAACATGGAGTTAATAATGTCACAGTATAGTCAGTTTATATTGTACTTAAAATTTGTATAGTATTTAATAAGGTTTAATATATAAGGAGACAAATTATGATTTTGTCTCCTTATATATTATGCTTTAATTTATTATGGGTAAATTTTATCTATACTAACTGACAGTATCTATTTTCACATTGAATTATTCCAATATTTTACAATAAAATTACTTGTAAACTCTAATTTTATAAGCTTTCAATATATATTACACAAATAATTTTTATTTAATTATAGCTTTTAATAAAGTAAATATTGTGGTTGTAAATAAGGAATTATTCAATTACAATAAAACAAGTAAGGATATTATAAAAGTGATTATTATAATTAAAAGAATAAATTGTAGGTAGTAACAAATCCTATATAATGAATGGAGGGTGATATATATTGAAAAATAATATATTTAAATATAAAAATGAGATGTTTTTATTTATATTAGTCATAATAACTTATTTAATAATAACAATAGCATTCTTTTCTAAAACTACAATATTTTATGATTTGAACAACACTTATGATGTGTTATTAGATACAGATACAGGTGTACTATTCAATTTAAATGTATTTGCTATAAATCAAGACAATAGTAAGCACGTATTATTTTCAGCTATTATATCAATTTTTGCATATCCAATATATTTACTATGTACTTCGATAGCAAATCCAGGGACAACCGATTTTAATACTGCTTATGGATTTGGATTGATTTGTCTACAAATAGTAACTAGTGCTATATCTATAACTTTAGTTTTTAATCATATTAAAAAAATAAAAATGCAGAGGTTAACCTTAATTTTACTTACTATGATAATGATATTTTCTTTTCCACAACTATTTATGACCTTAAATGTAGAAAGATTTATATATAGTCAGTTTACATTAATATTTTTTATATTTATTGCAAATAAAATGAACGGAAAAAACTCTTATTTAGTAGAATTAGCAGCTATACCATTATTTGGAATAACTATTAGTAATATATATTTGTATTTGCTCAACATAATATTTGAATTTAAATTAAAAATAGGAAAAATATTAAAGCATTTAATTACATTTATTTTAATGGCATATATTTGTGTAGTTTCAACAAAATCTTATGAAAGTTTTATGAATCTTGGAAATGTAATACAATATGATACAAAGTTTATAAGTGGAGAGCCTATTTTAGAAAAAGTTGCAATGATTATAGAAAGATTATTGTATTCAGTTTTTTATTTTCCTGGAGCAGAGATTAAAAAAGGACTATTTTTACAAAATGGAGAAGTTGCAACGATACCAGTTATCCTTACTTTATTAGCATTTTGTTTTTGTGTTTTAGCTGTTATTGAGAACTCAGAAAAAAGAGTTCCTAAATTGTGTATGGGAATAATTTTATTTAATTTAGTTTTACATGGTATAATAGGGTACAATCTGACTAATTCAAGTATAATGACTATAAATTTTAGTTTTGCTGTTATAGTTTTGTTAGCTTACTTTACTAAAGCACTTAGAAAAAATGAAAAAAGTATGTACAATATATTTTTATCATTGTTGCTAGTCACTATAATAATTAGTAATATAAATGGATTTATAGAAATTTTAAATATTGGGATAAAATCATATCCTGTTTAAAAAATAATGTTGAAAGGGTAGTAAGTTTATGAAACAGACAAATACAATAATTAATCTTCTTACTAAAATTTCAGATTATATAAGATTAATGAGAATAAAGCAGTATATAAAGAATTTATTTATATTTGCTGCTATAATATTTTCAAACAATATACTAAATATAAGTCTATTGTTAAATACATTTATAGCTTTTGTGTGTTTTTGTTTGATATCATCATCAGCATATGCATTAAATGATGCTATAGATATGGATAAAGATAAAAGACATCCTAAAAAACGTAATAGACCAGTAGCAAGTGGAAGAATAAGTAAAAGAAGTGCGAATATATTATTTGTTATTTTAGCTTTAATTTCAATTTGCTTGTCAACGGTTATTAATTTTAAATTAACTATAATTCTCATTTTATATTTGATAAATAATATATTATATTCTCTTAAGTTAAAGAATATAATTCTATTAGATGTGTTTTCTATATCTCTTGGTTTTATACTTAGAGTTTATGCAGGATGTGTAGCTATAGATGTTAGATTATCAAACTGGATAATATTATGTACATTTTTTTTATCTCTGTATTTAGCTCTTGGAAAGCGCAAAAAAGAAATCATAATTTTAAAAGATAATGCGGTTGAGCATAGAAAAATACTAGAAGATTATGATATAGAAAATTTAAATCAAATGATGATAGTTATACTAAGTTCTACAATTGTATGCTATGCATTATATTCTACAAGTAATCCAGAAAAACCAGATATGATATTTACAACAATATTTGTAGTTTATGGTGTACTTAGATATAATTATATAATTAACAAAACAAATGAAGGAAATCCTACTGACATTATACTAAAAGATAATGCTTTAAAAATAAACGTAATCTTATGGGTAATTACATGTTTAATAATATTAATTTTTTAGTGATAGGATGGGAAAATACTTATGAAAAAAAGTGTATTATTGCTCGATATAGATTATACTGTTATAAATACTGATAGTATGGTAGACTTTTTTATTTATTCTTTAAAAAATAAAACACTTAAGACTATTATAAAATTGCCATACATAATTTTTACTCTAATGATGTATTTGGTTAAAATAGTACCTTTGAAAAAAGCAAAAGAGGCAATCTTTTATCCAATAGTAGATTTTAGCGAAGACGAGTTAAAAGATTTTTTTGATAGTTGTATAATGAAAAAAATTAATGAGTCTATAAAAAAAGTAATTTATAAAAACAAAGAAGAGCATAATGTTGTAATTATGATAACTGCATCTCCATATGCATATATGAAGTACTTTAAGTATTATGATTTCGCAGATGAGGTTATAGGCACTGAGCTATTTTGTGAAAATTCAAGATACAAAAACCAATTCATTGGCGAAAACTGCAAGGGAATTGAAAAAATACAGAGAATAAATACTGTATTAGATAAACTTGGAATTGAGATTGATTATGAAAATTCATATGCATATTCAGACTCTAAAAGTGATTTACCTATGCTTTCCTTAGCTAAAAATGCATTTTTGGTTAATAAGAAAAATGGTGAGGTTATAGAACAAATAAATTCATAGCTTTATATCACTTAGAATAGGAGGGGATAGTTTGGGATATTTGCACATATTAATTTTGTCTATGGTTCCTGTAACAGAGTTAAGAGGAGCCATTCCTATAGGTATTGCAATGGGCTTAAATCCTATATGGGTTTATGTATTTAGTGTGATTGGTTCTACATTAGTATCAATTCCTTTGATATTGACATTTAGACATATATTGCAATTTTTGAAAGGTAAAAAGTTATTTAAGGGACTTGCTAACACAATTGATAAAAAAATAAATTCAAGAATGAAGAAATTAAAAAGCGTTTCAATAATAGGTATAATACTATTTGTAGGCATACCACTTCCAACAACAGGAACATGGACTGCGTCTGCGATAGCCTCAATACTAAAAATGAGAATAAAAGATGCTTTTATAGGAGTATTTTTAGGAAATTTATTGTCTGGAGTCATAGTGTCAGCCCTTTCTCTACATATAATATAAAACTATCCAAATATACTATTGGATAGTTTTTTTATGAAAATATGTGAAAAATATTTTTTATTTAGACAAAATATTTAAATTCATTTGGTCTTAAAATGTTTACTATCATAAAAGAAATATAGTATAGTAGTATTTATGAGGAAATTAATTTAAACTTGCCTATCAATAAAATAAAGTTTTTATATAAAATGTATTTTTAATAGTAATAGATTTAAACATTAAATTATTAAGGAGGTTTTAAGATGGAAAATTCAAATACTGATTTAGGTCGTGAGAATGTAGGCAAATTGCTTTTTAAATTGGCTACACCAGCTATTATTGCACAAATTGTGAATGTTTTGTACAACATAGTAGATAGAATCTTTATTGGTAGAATGGAAAGTGGCGAAGTTGCTATGGCAGGTGTTGGAGTAGCATTTCCTATAATAATTATAATAACTTCATGTAGTTATTTAATTGGTATGGGGGGAGGACCTTTAGCTGCTATAAAAATGGGGGAACAAGATAATGATGGGGCAGAGAAAATAATGAGTAATAGTTTTTCTGTATTAGTTATTTTGGCGATACTATTGACTATAGGTTTTCAGATTGGAAAAGAACCCTTACTTTGGCTATTTGGAGCAAGCGAATCTACAATTGGATATTCAATGGATTATTTGAATATTTATTTAATAGGGACAGTATTTGTTCAAATTTCACTAGGTATGAATACCTTTATAAATACTCAAGGATTTGCGACAACTGGTATGATTACGGTTGCTATAGGAGCTTTGATAAACATAATACTAGACCCAATTTTTATATTTGGATTTGGTATGGGGGTAAAAGGAGCTGCATTAGCCACTATAATTGCACAAGGAGTTTCTGCTATTTGGGTATTGGTATTTCTATTTGGAAAGAAAAGTATACTTAAGATAAAAAAGAAATACATGATGCCTAAAGCAAGTATTATTTTGCCAGTATTAGGTCTGGGAATTTCTCCATTTATAATGCAATCTACAGAAAGTTTAGTGCTTATAGCCCTAAATAGCAAATTACAGATGTATGGAGGAGATTTAGCAGTAGGTTCAATGGCAATAATGAGTAGTATAATGCAAATTCTTATGCTTCCTAACATGGGATTTACACAAGGGGCACAACCAATAATAAGTTACAATTATGGTTCAGGACAGATTGACAGAGTAAAAAAGACTTTTAAGTTATGTTTATTGTCATGTTTTACATACTCTGCAATTTTGTGGATTTTACTTATGATATTCCCTACGTTCTTTGTAAGTATATTTAACAAAAACCCACAATTACTTAGTATGACTAGTTGGAGTATAAAAATATATTTTGCTGGCTCTTTTATGTTTGGAATACAATTAGCTTGCCAGCAGACATTTTTAGCGCTTGGAAAAGCAAAAATATCTTTAATTTTAGCTCTTCTTAGAAAAGTTGTACTTTTGATACCTTTAATATTTATACTTCCAATGTTTTTTGATGAAAAACTTTTTGCTGTACTTTTAGCAGAGCCAATTGCAGATATAACAGCAGCCACTATTACAGCAATTTGTTTCTTTGTGTTTTATAAATGTTCTCTATCAAAACCTAAAGTAATAGAGGAGTAAAATATAAATAGTAGAAAGTTTTTAGGAGCATATATTATTAGTTAAAAATTAAAATTTGTATTTTAATTTAAGAAGATATTTTTTATAATTTACAAAGATACAAACTAGAATTAAAATTTAAAATTATAGTAAGAAAAATGTAAGTATTTGCAATATTAATGGTATAATATTTACAGATATGATAATCAATAAGAGGAAAGGATGTTTATATAATGGAAAATGATTTAACAATGCAAGAGCTACTTGAGCAACAAGAGCAAGTGTTCAGCAAAGTGAAAGTTGGGGAATTGATAACTGGAAAAATAACTGCAGTGAGAAATGATGAAGTACAACTAGAATTAGGTTATGGGTTTGATGGAATAATACCTATAAGTGAATTAAACATAGAAAAAAATCAATCTATAGAAGAGTTATATCATATAAATGATGAAATAACTGCTATAATAACAAAAGTATCTCAAAAAGATGGAACAATAACTTTATCTAAGTTACAATTAGATAGAAAAAATGATTTTGCTGATTTACACAAAGCTTATGATGAACATAGAATAATAACTGTAAACGTTGAAAAAAATATAGAAAAAGGTGTATTTGCTAATTACAATACATATACATTTTTTATACCAATTTCTCAGCTTGACACAAAGTTTATTACAGATACGTCTAAATTTGTTGGTCGTAACTTAGAAGTATATATAAAAGAAATGGATGCTAGAAAAAATAGATTTGTAGCATCTCATAGAGACGTATTACAAGAACGTATAAATAAAGAGAGAGAAGAAAGAAGAGTTCAAATTAAGGCAGAAAAGGAAGCCGAAAGAGCTAGAATAAAACATGAAAGAGAAGAAGAAAAAGCTCGTATTAAATTAGCTAAAGAAGAATTGTTTAATTCCCTTGAAGTTGGTCAGAAAAGAGATGGTAAAGTAACAAAGATAATGTCTTATGGTGCATTCATAGATATTGGTGGAATTGAAGGATTAGCACATATAAATAACCTATCTTGGACAAGAGTTGAAAGTGTGGAAGATGTTGTCTCTGAAGGTCAAGAAGTGGAAGTTTATGTATTAGATGTAAATCAAGAAACTAAAAAAATTGCACTAGCATTAAAAGATATAAACAATGACCCATGGGATTTAATAGCAAAAGAATTACAAGTTGATGATGTTGTTAATGCTAAAGTTCTTAGAATTATAGAAAAGGGAGCTTTTGTCCAAATCGAAGAAGGTGTAGATGCTTATTTACCAATTTCTGAATTGAGTGATACTAGAGTAGCTAAAGTTACTAATGTTGTTAATATTGGAGACGAAATTAAAGTTAAAATTCTTGATTTTAAACCAAAAACTAAGAGAATGTTAGTTTCGATAAAAGAAGCAACTAGAGAGCCAGAAGAGGATATAACAGAGTTTTTAGAAGTAGAAGAATCTCTAGGAAGTATTGGAGAATTATTTAAAGATAAATTTAAAGACTTAGAAATATAAAATAATCAAAAAGGGGGGCTGTTTTAAAACATTACTCTGTCTATTTTGACAGCTTTAGTTTTAAAATAGCCCTTCAACTATCTATAAAAATTTATATACAGTATTAGGAGGAAAATTAATGAAAAAAGCTATTATAGATGTACATTGTCATACTTTAATAAGTGGACATGCACATAGTACTTTTAAAGAAAATGTTGAAGAAGCAATTCAAAAAAATATAAAATATTTAGGCATATCAGACCATGGTCCTAATATGCCAGGAGGACCACATCCATTTTACTTCTATAATTTACATCTACTTCCACGCCAAATACAAGATTTAAAAATTCTTAGAGGTATAGAAGGAAATATCATGGATTATGATGGAAACTTAGATGTTCCAGAAGACATGCTACAACATTTAGATTATATAATTGCAAGTTTGCATAGACCTTGTATAGTTTCAGGTACAAAAGAAGAAAATACAAATGCTATTTTAAAAGTGATGGATAAACCTAGAGTAAAGATAATTGGGCATCCAGATGATAGTAGATATCCTTTAGATTATGAGTCTATAGTAAAAAAAGCAAAGGATAAAAATATTCTTTTAGAAATAAATAACTCTTCATTAAGTTCAAATTCTCATAGAACTGGAACTTGGGAAAATGCAAGTGAAATGTTACTATTATGTAAACAATATGGTGTAAGAGTTATTCTTGGTACAGATTCGCATATATGTTACTCTATAGGTGAATTTGAAAGTGCAGAGAAAGTTTTAAAATCAGTGGATTTTCCAGAAGAACTAGTAATAAATTATCATGAAGATGAAATTGTAGAGTTTTTTAATATAAATTTTTAGAATTTTAGGAGTGAGAAAATTTGAGTAAAAATAAGTTTATCTACATGAATTATTATGACAATGGTTATTTCAAAAAGGGAATGGTTATAAATATGGTTTTAGCTCTTATAATTTTGGCCACAATTTTTATATACTCAACAACATTTTTATATCTTTTATGTATAATAACAGCGGTTTTTCTTTTTAAGCAAGGTCGTGATTTTTCAAATAGATATAAGGGAAAAGTATATCTTACTCTTGATAATCATTCAATATCAATAAATAATCAATGTATTTTCAGTATAAAAGCTAGAAAAAATCAAAAATTTAACTATAAAGTAATAGAAAAAACAGAAGTAACAAAAAATATATTAAATATATGTGCTGATAATTTTAATTACAAAATTAGATTAAATGCATTGAGTTTGGAAGATGAAAAAAAATTATTGAGTACAATAGATGAAAAGATAAAAAAATTTAAGGGGTAATATCATACTATTTTCAATAGTTAGCATGATTTAGAATATTATCTGACAAAAATAAATAATAAAAAAATACAGATAATTATTTTTTTATGTTGACAATACATTTTAATGTGTATATAATAACTATTAAATCAAAATATTTAGAAAATTTAAATGATTTTAAAAGCGATGAATAGAAGTAGTAAGAATCATGAAACTTCCAGAGAGCTAAAGTATGGTGTGATTTAGCAGTTGATAATTCTGAACTTGTCTAGGAGCTGTTTCCTGAGTTGTGTAACTTAGGATAACCGTATTTCCACGTTATAGGAAAAATAGCTATTATAATAATTAGTAGTAGCTATTACTAAGGGAGCTTTTTAAAAAGCTAAATAGAGTGGTACCGCGAGCAAAACCTCGTCTCTAGTTTTACTAGAGATGGGGTTATTTTTATTCTAATGATAAATCTAACATTTGTACTTATGAATTGAAAAGGGGTAGAATTGCGTCGATATAAGGTATACTGAATACAAAAAACAGAAAAGGGGGAAAATAACATGAAATATGGAAAATATAAAAAATATAATAGAATGAAAATGGTAAATCGTAAATGGCCAGATAACGAAATAACAAAAGCTCCAGTTTGGTGTAGTGTCGATTTAAGAGATGGAAATCAATCACTGCCAACACCTATGAATGTAGAAGAAAAAGTCAGAATGTTCCGAATGCTTTTGGATACAGGGTTTAAAGAAATAGAAGTAGGCTTTCCATCAGCATCAAATACAGAGTATACATTTTTAAGAAAGCTAATAGATGAAAATATGATTCCAGATGATGTAACTATACAAGTACTTACACAATCTAGAGCTCATCTTATAGAAAAAACATTTGAATCAGTAAAAGGATGTAAGAAAGCAATAATACATTTATATAATTCTACATCTGTTCTTCAAAGAGAAGTGGTTTTTAATATGAGTAAACAAGAAATCATAGATATAGCAGTTGAGGGAGCAAGATTATTCAATGAAGAAGCAAAGAAATATCCTGAAACAGAGTTTATTTTTGAATACTCACCTGAAAGTTTCACAGGTACAGAAATGGATTATGCACTTGAGATATGTGAGGCAGTTATAGATGTGTGGAAACCAACGCCACAAAAGAAAGTTATAATAAATCTTCCATCAACAGTAGAAATGGCAACACCAAATATATATGCAGACCAAATAGAATGGTTTTGTGAAAATATAAGCTGTAGAGATTCTATTATAATGAGTTTACACACTCATAATGATAGGGGAACTTGTACAGCAGCAAGTGAACTTGGATTATTAGCTGGAGCAGATAGACTTGAAGGTACATTATTTGGAAATGGTGAAAGAACTGGTAATATGGACATAGTAAATGTGGGTCTTAATCTTTATACACAAGGAATAAACCCAGAATTAGACTTTAGTAATATTGATAAAATGATAGAAATATATGAAGATTGTACAAAACTTACAGTACATGATAGACATCCATATGCAGGAAATCTTGTACATTGTGCCTTTTCAGGTTCTCACCAGGATGCTATTAGAAAAGGTATGATAGCAATTAGCAATAGAAATGATGGTTGTTGGGAAGTTCCATATTTACCAATAGACCCTCATGATATAGGAAGAGAATACAAAGAAATCATTAGAATAAACAGCCAATCTGGAAAAGGTGGAGCTGTTTATATAATGGAAACAGATTATGGTTTCATGATACCTAAAAATATGCATGCTGATTTTGGAAATGTGGTTAAAATGGAATCTGATAGAATAGGAGCGGAACTTAGCAGTGAGTCAATATTTAACTTATTCAAGAAGGAATATATTGATGTTGAGAGTCCATATAAAGTTAAGAAATATAAGATAAAATCAATGGATGAGATAAACTATGAAAGTGATGATTCTGATGATACTAATATGATTGAGATGACTGCAAGAGTAACTTATATGGGTAATGAACAAAGGATTGTTGGAATAGGAAATGGGCCAGTAGATTCATTTAATAATGCATTAAAACAATGTGGAATGAAAGATTATAAATTTAGATATTATTGGGAACATGCATTAGAGGAAGGTTCACATTCAAGAGGTGTGGCCTATGTGGGAATAGAACATAATGATAAAGTTTATTTTGGGGTAAGCATATCAGAAAATATAAATACAGCAGCTATTAATGCTCTTATGAATGCAATAAATAAAAGTTATATTGAGGAGGAAGCAGAAAATGGGGATGACTATGACGCAGAAAATCTTAGCGAAACATGCTAATTTAAATGAGGTTAAGAAAGGACAATTGATTGAAGCAAACTTAGATATAGTTTTAGGCAATGATATAACATCACCAGTAGCTATTAGAGAATTTGAAAAGTTAGGAATTGAGGATGTTTATGATAAATCTAAAGTGGCAATAGTTTTGGACCATTTTACACCTAATAAAGATATAAAGAGTGCAGAGCAGTGTAAGTTTACAAGAAGTTTTGCAAAATCCAAAGGAGTGGTCAATTTCTTTGATGTAGGGGATATGGGAATAGAACATGTTCTTCTTCCTGAAAAAGGTATAGTAACAGCAGGAGATGTAGTCATAGGTGCCGATTCTCATACTTGCACATATGGAGCATTAGGCGCTTTTTCCACTGGCGTAGGTTCAACTGATATGGGAGCTGGCATGGCTACAGGAAAATGTTGGTTTAAGGTACCTGGTGCAATAAAATTTGTCCTAAAGAATAAGCCAAATAAATGGATAACTGGAAAAGATGTGATACTTCATATAATAGGGAAGATAGGTGTTGATGGGGCACTTTACAAATCAATGGAATTTTGTGGAGATGGAGTAAGTAATCTATCTATGGATGATAGATTTACTATTTGTAATATGGCAATAGAAGCAGGGGCTAAAAATGGAATTTTTCCAGTAGATGATAAAACTATAGAATATATAAATTCACATAAATGTACAACAACAGAAAAAGTTGTAAATGTATACGAAGCAGATGAAGATGCAATTTATGATGAAGTATATGAAATTGACTTAGCTACATTAAAAGAAACAGTAGCTTTTCCACATCTTCCTGAAAATACTAAAACAGTAGATGAGATTGATAACGATATAAAGATAGACCAAGTTGTAATAGGCTCTTGTACAAATGGAAGAATATCAGACCTTGAAGTTGCAGCTGAAATCATGAAAGGTAAAAAAGTTGCAGATGGGGTTAGAGTGATGATATTTCCTGGAACTCAAAAAGTATATCTTGAAGCAATAGAAAAAGGATATATTACTATCTTTATAGAAGCAGGAGCAGCTGTTTCTACACCAACATGTGGACCATGTCTTGGAGGTCATATGGGTATACTTGCAGCAGGAGAAAGGTCAGTTTCAACAACAAATAGGAACTTTGTAGGAAGAATGGGTCATGTTGATTCAGAAGTCTATCTTGCCAGTCCAGCTGTAGCAGCAGCATCAGCTATAACTGGAAAAATATCAAAACCATCAGAAATAATTTAAGGGAGGTAAAGTTTATGATTGCTAATGGAAGAGTTTTTAAATTTGGTGATAATATAGATACAGATGTAATAATACCAGCTAGATATTTAAATATAGCTGATTATAAGGAACTATCAACACACTGTATGGAAGATATTGATGATAAGTTTGTATCTAAAGTAAAGGCAGGAGATATTATAGTTGCAACTAAAAATTTTGGATGTGGTTCATCAAGAGAACATGCTCCAATCGTAATAAAAGAAAGTGGAGTATCCTGTGTAATTGCATCAACTTTTGCTAGAATATTTTTTAGAAATTCTATAAATATAGGGCTTCCAATACTTGAATGTGAGGAAGCAGCTAATAGCATAGAAGAAGGTGATACTATAGAAGTGGATTTTTCAACAGGTGTAATAAAAAACATAACAAAAGGAACAAAATATAAGGCTGAACCATTTCCTGAGTTTATGCAAAATATCATAACAAATGAAGGTTTAATTAACTCAATAAAGGTAAACAGGGGGTAATGGTGTATGAATTGTAAAGTAGCAGTCATAAAAGGTGATGGTGTTGGGCCAGAAATTATAAAAGAAGGTATAAAGGTCTTAAATAAAATTTGTTATAAATTTAATCATAAATTTGATTGTGAATATGTATTGGCTGGAGGATGTGCAATTGATGAAACTGGAGAACCTCTACCTGATAAAACTGTTGAAATATGTCGAAAAAACGAGGCGGTATTACTTGGAGCTGTTGGGGGTCCAAAGTGGGATAAATGTAAAGGGGATGCAAGACCAGAAGCAGGTCTTTTGAAATTGAGAGAATCCTTAGGCTTATTTGCAAATTTGAGACCAGCAACTATATATGAAAGTATAAAGGAATCTTCGCCACTTAGAGCAGATATAGTAGAAAAAGGCATTGATTTTGTTGTTGTGAGGGAGTTAACAGGGGGCATTTATTTTGGAGAACGTGGAAGAAAGATTATTGATGGTGTTGAAGAGGCTTATGATGTAGAGGTATACAATGAAAATGAAATAAGAAGAATTGGAAGAAGGGCTTTTGAAATCGCTAGAGATAGAAAGAAGAAGCTTGTCAGTATAGATAAAGCAAATGTGCTTGAAAGTTCAAGACTTTGGAGAGGTATTATGGAGAACTTAGCTAAAGAATTTGATGATGTAGAGCTATCACATATGTATGTTGATAATGCTGCTATGCAAGTTGTGAAAGACCCTAGCCAATTTGATGTAATAGTGACTAATAACATCTTTGGAGATATAATATCTGACGAAGCATCCATGGTTACAGGTTCTATAGGTATGTTACCATCTGCATCACTTCGAGAAGATAGCTTTGGAATGTATGAACCAATACATGGGAGTGCTCCTGATATAGCTGGAAAAGATATTGTAAATCCAATTGCAACTATTTTATCTGTCGCAATGATGTTAAGACATAGCTTTAATCTAGAAGATGAAGCTAAATGCATTGAAGATGCAGTACAAAATGTACTTAGAAAAGGATACAGAACTAGTGATATATATAATAGTATAGGAACTGTTGTTGGTACAAAGAAAATGGGAGAATTAATAGTAAATGAAATTTAGAATTATAGTTTAATTTATATAATACGATTTGGTCATATAATGGGGGGCATTAGTAAAAAATTTATTGTGAAATAGTTTTATATTTGGGGTAGAAGAGATATTTTATTTTTAAAGCACAACATGATTTTAGGTAATTTTAATTACATAAAATCACGTTGTGCTTTTTTATAAAATAACACTTTGGATTAAGATTTTAATGCTGAAATAGCCTATTTTTGTTTATTAGAAATTTGCAGGGATTTAATTAATATTATATAATATATTTTAGTATTATGAATATTAAGTGACTGTCAATATTAGTTAGGAGATGGAGTTTTTGGGAAAATATAAGGTTTTAAAAAAGCAAAATAGTAGTAAATCTTGTTTAGTTTGTGGAACGCAAAATGAATTAGGATTAAAAGCAGATTTTTATGAACTTGAAAATGGAGAACTTGTATCAATTTGTAATACAAAAGATTGGCATCAGAGTTATCCAGGAAGAGTTCATGGAGGTATGTCTGCTGCAATATTAGATGAGACTATTGGAAGAGCTGTAAGTATAAATGATGACCAAATATGGGGGGTTACAGTATCTTTGGAATTGAAATATAAAAAGCCAGTACCAACAGATGCTACTATAAAAGTAGTTGGAAGGATAACTAAAGAAAATAGAAAATTATTTGAAGGTACAGGAGAAATAATTTTGCCAAATGGAGAGATAGCAGTAACAGCAACTGGAAAATATATGAAGATGCCTATTGGTCAAATAGCAGAAGGTGATTTTTCTGATGAAGAATGGTTCTTTGCTGAATCAGAAGAAAAAGTTGAATATATTGAGATTTAAGTGATTACATATTTGCTATGTAAAATGATGTGTAAAAAAATATAAAATTGAAAAACATAAGATAAAAATAACTTAGCTATACTTAAAAAAAATTCTTATAATAGCATTAAATTTACACGTTAAAAAAAATAATTTATATATTTAAAAAGTGTATTTTTTTTATAGGTAAAATTCAGAAAATTCAAACTAATGATGAGGTGTAAAATGGATGATTTCACAAAATATAGAAAATAAATTATATATAAAATATAATTTTTATGTTGACATACTTAATTTAGCTTGATATTATAGATATTAAAAATAAGGACAGTAAACACACTATCCATATTACAAACTAAAAAAGGAGGGAATTATAATGAGTAAGAAATTATTTATTCCTGGTCCTATTGATGTTAGAGCAGAAGTCTTGGAAAAGATGGCTACACCAATGATAGGACATAGAGGGAAAGATGCATCTATACTTCAAAAAAGTATAAGTGAAAAAATGCAAAAACTATTCTATACCAACAACACGATACTTTTATCCACGTCGTCCGGAACTGGTTTAATGGAAGGCTCCATTCGTTCCTGTACATCCAAAAAGGCAGCAGTATTTTCCTGTGGGTCCTTTGGTGATAGATGGTACAAAATGGCAGTGGCTAATAATGTCCCAGCGGATATATTTAAAGTTGAATTAGGAGAGGCAACAACACCAGAAATGGTTGATAAGGTGCTTTCTACCGGAGAATATGATTTAATAACCGTAACTCACAATGAAACTTCAACTGGAATAAGAAATCCAATAGAAGAAATTGGAGAAGTTGTTAAAAAATATAAAGATGTGGTCTACTGTGTAGACACTGTAAGTTCAGCCGGTGGAATAAAAGTCGAGGTTGATAAGATTGGAATAGATATTTGTATAACATCATTACAAAAAGCACTGGGATTACCACCAGGAATGTCTATTTGCACATTTTCTCAAAAAGCAATCGATAGAGCTAAGCAAGTACCTTTTAGAGGAGTTTATTTTGATTTGTTAGAAATGTATGAATACTTAATCAAGAAAAACTACCAATACCCTTCAACACCATCTCTTTCTCACATGTTCGCTTTAGATTTCCAATTAGATAATATATTAGATGAAGGCCTAGATAACAGATTCAAACGACATGAAGACATGGCAAACTTAGTTAGAATCTGGGCTAAAAAACACTTCCAAATTTTTACCAATGAAAATCACTTATCCAATACACTTACTGTTATAGAAAATACTCAAGGTATTAGTGTATCAAATTTAAATTCAAAATTACAAGAACGAGGATTCCAAATAGCAAATGGCTATGGCAATTTAAAAGAAAAAACTTTTAGAATTTCACATATGGGTGACTATACTGTCGAAGATGTACAAGAATTATTAGATAATATTGATGATATATTAGGTTTTAATAAGTAATATTACAAAATTATGTGTATTTTAAGTTAAATTTAAAATATATAAAATAAAATGTGTTTTATGAAAATTACATATTAAATTTTTAACAAACATTAATGAAATTTGATATGACTTTAATAAAAAATATTTTGAAAATTATATAAATAGAAAGTGTAATTTAAATAAAGTTTTTTAGTGATGAAAATACTTTAAAAAATAAAAATTGGAAAAATTAAGTGAATATAATTGGAGGAGTTTGTTATGTATAATATATTAATTACTGATGGAATAGAGAAAGATGCAGCGAGAAAATTGAGAGAGTTAGATTTTAATGTGATAGAAGAGTTTTATGAAAAAGATGTTTTAGGAGATAAACTTAAAGATGTTGATGTGCTTGTAGTACGTTCAGCTACTAAGGTTACTAAGGATGTAATAGACAAAGCATTAGAAGGTAAAAAGTTAAAATTGATAGTAAGAGGTGGGGTAGGATTAGACAATATAGATGTTAAATATGCAGAAGCTAATGGAATAAAAGTCATGAATACTCCAAATGCAAGCAGTATATCTGTTGCAGAACTTACAATAGGTCAATTATTTGTACTTGCAAGATTCATAAATACTGCAAATGTAACTATGAGAGATGGAAAATGGGAAAAGAAAAAATACAAAGGTACAGAAATTAATGGAAAAACATTAGGACTTATAGGTTTTGGAAGAATTGCAAAAGAAGTTGCAAAGAGGGCAGAACTATTAGGAATGAATGTCATATATACTGATATAATGGGTGAAGCACAAGGCTTTAACAAATATAGATTCTGTGATATGGAAGAAGTTTTACAAAAAGCAGATTTCTTATCTTTACACATACCTTTTGATAAGAATAAGGGGGCAGTAATAACTGAAAAAGAAATAAATAAGATGAAAAATGGAGCTTATTTAATAAACTGTGCAAGAGGCGGTTTGGTGGACGAAAAAGATTTACTAAAAGCATTAGATGAGGGTAAATTATCAGCAGCAGCTATAGATGTTTATGAGCAAGAACCTACATTAAATCTAGATTTAGTAAATCACCCAAGAGTTTCTCCTACACCTCATATTGGTGCATCTACAGTAGAGGCTCAAGAAAGAATTGGAGAAGAAATTGTAAATGTGATTCAAGACTACTTTCTTGACTTCAACAATCTAATAGGGGTAGCATTATAAAATATTTTATACAATTAGGAGGAATTTAGTAATGGCAACGATTAAACCATTTAAGGCGATTAGACCAAATAAATATATAGTAGATAAAGTAGCAGCACTTCCTTACGATGTTATGAATAGTGAAGAAGCTAGAGAAATTGCAAAAGGGAATCCATATTCATTTTTGCATATAGATAAATCAGAAATTGATTTAGATGAAAATATAAATTTATATGATGAAAAAGTTTATTTAAAAGCACGAGAAAATTTGGACGAATTTCGAAAACAAGAAATTCTAGTAAAAGATGAAAAAGATTGTATATATATATACAAACAAGTTATGGATGGCAGAGCTCAAGTTGGTATAGTTGCATGTATTTCAGTTGATGAAAGCTTAGATGGAACAATAAAAAAACATGAGTACACTAGACCAGAAAAGGAAGTTGATAGAACTAATCATATAAAATACTGTGATGCTAATACGGGAACTATACTTGTAACTTACAAACATCAAAGATTAATAGATGATATGATAAATGATTTTATGGATAATCATGAGCCTTTATATGATTTTATAACAGATGACAAGATAGAGCATACAGTGTGGAAGATTGATAATGATGATATAATATGTAATTTAGTAAATGCATTTGGAAAATTAGATTATTTATATATTGCAGATGGTCATCATAGAACAGCTTCAGCAGAAAATGTAGCTAAAGAAATGAGAGCTAAAAATCCAAACTATACTGGAAAAGAAGAATTTAATTATTTTATAGCAATGATTGCACCAGATGAAAATCTAATGGTTTTAGATTATAATAGAGTTATCAAAGACTTAAATGGTTTAAATGAAGAAGAATTTATAAATAAAATAAAAGAAAATTTTGATGTAGAACAAATGAAAGGTAAAGAAAAATATAAACCTGACAAAAAAGGAACTTTCGGAATGTATCTAGGTGATAAATGGTACAAAATGAAGGCAAATAAGAATTTATTAGACATAGAAGACCCAGTTGACTCATTAGATATTTCTATACTACAAAATTATGTGATTGATGCTATTTTAGGAATTGAAAATCCTAGAGTAGATAAAAGAATTGATTTTATTGGTGGAATTAGAGGTATTGAGGAATTAGAAAGAAGAGTTAATGAAGATATGAAGGTAGCGTTTGCAATGTATCCTACTAGTATTGAGGATTTAATAAAAGTAGCAGATGCAGGCAAGATAATGCCAGCTAAGTCAACATGGTTTGAACCTAAGGTAAGATGTGGGCTATTCTTACACGAAATAAATGAATAATTAATAAAATTAAAGGCTAAAAAGTAAACTCTACTACTTTTTAGCCTTTAATTTTTAATTAAAAATAATAGTATAGTAATTTTAAATTATAAGAGATAGTTTTTCTAAAAAGCTATCTTTTTTTTGGATTTTTATATGGTAAAAATTTACATTTAACAGAAATAGAGTAATATTGTATGTTATAATTTAGAATGGAAATTTATATAGACAGTATTTATAATAAGCGTTAAAAGATATTTGTTATTATTATAGACTATATTGTTATATGAGCAAAATTAGAAAAATAAAAGGATATTAAAGTGACATGCTAGAATTATTATTCGGAAACTAAGTTTCAAGGATGAGTATGAAGCTTATAATTATTTTATAGTGTTGAAGCTTAAGAAAATGGTAATTCAATTTGGAAACAGGATTGATTATATAAAAAGTATAGTGATTAATTAGAAAAATAATGAATAATAATTAGTATATACTATGTTATTAAGCCTTATTAAAATCAAAAGAAAATTAAGTTATATTTTTAAAATATTCATTAAAATTAAAGTGTTGAAAATGAGGATATATTGAGTTTAATTTTATCTTTAAATTAAAGTGGGACAATGTTAAATAGTATCTTATCTAAGAGGAACTTAAAAAATTGATTGAGGTATTTATAAGCATGAAAAGAATTATAAGGAATTTATTAATATAAGTATTATAAAAGAGAATAATTTTTATACATCAATTAATATATAATTAAAAGAAGTGTAAAATGAAAATTTTATAGATAAATTTAACTATATGTTGTTTGATTCTAATATAGGAAGAAATAAAATATGTATAAAAATAGGAAGATATAATATAAACATATAATATATTATATGTAATGAGGATGTGAGTATGGTGAACAGACTAAAGCCAAAAATTTTAGGTATTAGTATCTTGTTTATTATTATAATTATTTTAACCTGTGGGGCTATTTTTAAGTTTAAGTTTAAATTGGATAATAAGTTGAAAGAGACCACGCATACATATTTGTCAGAATTTACGGAGCATAACATAATTAATCTTAAGACAAAACTTAGTGGTCAATTTGACATGCTTGAATCTATTGCTAGTTTTATGGGAAATTTAGATAATATAAATAATGATATGATGATTAATTTAATGGAGTCTGGAGTAAAGCGAAGTTCTTTAATTAGAATGTCTGTTTCTACACTGGATGGAAAAAGTTATTCTAATGATGGAATTATTACTAATTTAAAAGATAGAGATTATTTTAAAAAAGCTAAAAATGGAGAAAAAAACATATCAGAATCTTTAAAATCCATTATTGATAAGAAAGAAATAATAGTTTTAGCTACTCCTATCTATAAAGATGGAAAAGTAGCAGGTGTTTTAAGTGGAGCTTATGATTCAACTAAATTAAATGAATTATTAGGCTTATCTGCATTTGATAAAAAAGCACACGTTTATATTGCCAAAAAAAATGGAGATGTAATTGCTCAAAATACAAACGAAAATAGTAAAATGTTATCATGTGTATTTAAACTTTTTAATAAGGATAATTGTGAGGAAGTAAATTGTTTAAAAGTTATAAAAGAAAATATTAAAAATGATAAATCTGGATATTCTAACTATAATTTAGATAATAAGAAATTTATGTTAAATTATCAACCACTTGGAATTAATGATTGGTATATTTTTTCTGTTGTACCAAGTGAAGTAGTATATATTCAGTCAGATAATATTTCGTATGATGTATACATATTTGCATTAGAAATATTATTAGTTATATTAATTTTTGTTGTATATATAGCTTATATTATAAATAACAATACTAAGACTATTATAAATGAAAAAGAAAAATTTAAGGCACTTACTGATAATATATTAGGAGGTGTTAAAAACTGCTTAAAAGATAAATATATGACTATGACTTATGTAAGTCAGGGGTTTTTGGAACTTACAGGTTATTCTGAAGAGGATTTAGATGTAGTTTTTAAAAATAAATTTAAAAATATGATTTATAAAGAAGATGTAGACAAGGTTAATAGTATCGTTTTAAATCAATTAAAAAGACAAGATAAAATTGAAGTTGAATATAGAATTGTAAAAAAAGATGGAAGTATAATTTGGGTTTTAGATAGAAGTAAATCTATAAAAGATAGTAAAGGGAATGAATATATACAAGGAGTCTTAACTGATATAACAGAACTCAAGAAAATACAAGAAGAATTAGACTCAAAAAGGTTTGAAATAGAGACTATCAATGATAGCATTGTTGGTGGAATAGTGATAACTGAGATAAATGATGATTTTGATAGTATATATTTAAATGAAGGTTATTTAAATATGATTGGATACACACGTAAACAGTTAGAAGATGAATTAGATAATAAATTAATCAAGCTGATTTTCAGAGATGATAGAGCTGGAATGATTGATGATATAAATAAGCAACTTAAAGTAAATGATACATTTGCATGTGAACGAAGAGTTGAGAAACGAGATGGTAGCATTATATGGATTTTATTAAAAGGAAGAAAAATAGTTGATGAAAATGGAAACTCAGTACTATGTAGTGTAATTGTCGATATTACTTCTGCTAAATTATTAGAGCAAGAGCTTAAAAAGAGTGAAGAACGTCATGAGATTATTATAAAGCAGACACAAAATATTATAGTTGAATGGAATATAGAAAAAGACCAAATGAGTATTTCTCCTAATTGGTATAATAAATTTGGTTATGAACCTATAACTGAAAATGCAACGAAAAATATAATTAAATCAGTTGATATATATCATGATGATATAGATAAGTTTATTTTATTAACTAAGCTCACTTCATCAGGAAGTGAGTATGAGGAGTGTGAGATTAGGCTTAGAGTTAGAGATACTACTTATGCATGGTTTAGTATAAAAGCAACGACACTGTTTGATGATAATGGAATACCTTATAAAGTTGTAGGTAGTTTAACTGATATTGATGAATCAAAACGAGAAGCTGAAAAATTAAAAGAGAGAGCGGAAAAAGACCCACTAACAGGTTTATATAATAAAAAAGCATCACAAGCACTTATAGAAGAATATATAACATTGGATAAAAACAGACAAGGTACTTTAATGATTATTGATATTGATGACTTTAAAGGTATAAATGATAATTTAGGTCATTTATATGGTGATGCTGTATTAAGTGAAATTGCAAGTGATTTAATAAATTTATTTAGAGCATCTGATATAGTAGGAAGAATTGGTGGAGATGAGTTCATTGTTTTTATGAAAGATATTTCTGAAACAAAAGATATTATGAACAAAGCAGAGGAATTGGTCAAAACGTTTGAGAGGTCTTTTGTAGGTAAAGGATATAATTATAAAATATCTTTGAGTGTAGGGATTGCTAGATTTCCAAAAGATGGAACAGATTACATGCAGTTATTTAGAAATGCGGACATAGCTCTTTATTCAGCTAAGGGTAAAGGAAAGAATCGTTATGCCTTGTATGATAAAAAAATTGATAAAGTACAATATATAGCAAATACAAGAAATACAGATGAAAATACCAATGTAGCAAGGTCTTTTAAGGAACATATTACAAATTATATATTTGATATATTGTATGAATCAAATAATATAGAAATGGCTGTAAATTTGATTCTTGATATTGTGGGTAAACATTTTAATGTGAGTCGAGTCTATATATTTGAAAACTCAGATGATAACCTCTACTGTAAAAATACATTTGAATGGTGTAATGAAGGAATAACAGCAGAAATTGATAATCTTAAGAATATTTACTATGGTCATTTAGGCAATTATCTTTTAAATTTTAATGCAGATGGATTATTTTATTGTAATGATGTTGATAATCTCAATAGCGATTTAAAAAATTTGCTTAAAGCACAAGGGATATGTTCAATATTACAATGTAAAATTTTAGAAGGTAATGAATTTAGAGGATTTGTAGGATTTGATGAATGTTCATATAATCGTATGTGGACCAGTGATGAAGTGGATACACTTACATTTATTTCCAAGACGCTTAGTGTGTTTTTATTAAAAATGCGTATCCAAAGTAAGCTAGAAGAATCTTTAGAAGTTCAAAAGTCTGTAATGGATAACATGGACATATGGGCTTATGTTGTTGACAGAAACACATATGAACTGTTATTTATCAATAAAAAGATGCTTGAGTCAGCCCCAGATACACATGTAGGTGATTTATGTTATAAAGTATTATGGAACAATCAGAATAAACAATGTAGAAAATGCCCTATGAGTTGTTTAAAAGATGGAACTGATACTTGTAAATCATTTATGCGTAACAAAAAGTTTGGTGTAAATGTAAATATAACGGCAACAGCTTTAAAATGGTTTGATGGTAAAGATGCATGTTTAATATTTGGTAGTGAAGTAAATAGTGTTGAGTCTGAAGCAAATATTTAAATGAGCTTCTTGTAAAGATTTCCTAACTAATTGAATAAAACGTTTAAACTACTGTATTATAGATTTACTTAAAATCACAATTTTGATTTATTGAACCTAAAACGTTCATATAAATTATTTAAGTTGTGGTTTTAAGTATTTTTTGTGTTATAATTAAGCGTTAAGAACAAAATTAAAAGATACTTTTAATTTTAAGAAAGTATTTGTTAAATATACATTGAGCAGGTGATGATATGGAAAATAGGTTTTTACCAATAAGTAAACAAGATATGATAGATAGAGGATGGGAAGAGCTAGACTTTGTGTTGGTTACAGGTGATGCATATGTAGACCATCATAGTTTTGGTACAGCAATAATATCTAGAGTTTTAGAAAATGCTGGATATAAGGTAGGTATAATAGCACAACCAAATTGGAAGACGACAGATGATTTTATGAAATTAGGAAAGCCTAGACTTGGATTTTTGGTTAATGCAGGGAATATGGATTCAATGGTGAATCACTATTCAGTGAGTAAGAAGCATAGAGATAAGGATATGTATTCTCCTGGTGGAAAAATGGGTTATAGACCAGATAGAGCTACAATAGTCTATTGTAATAAAATAAGAGAAGCATATAGCGATGTTGCAATAGTAATAGGAGGAATTGAAGCTAGTTTAAGAAGATTTGCCCATTATGATTATTGGAGTGATAAGGTTAGAAAGTCAATGTTGATAGATAGTGGAGCAGATTTATTAGTTTATGGAATGAGTGAAAAGCAGATTGTGGATGTAGCTAATGCACTTAATGATGGATATGCCCCCAAATATATTAGACATATTGATGGGACATGTTATGTTGCAGATACACTAGAAGAAATATACGATAACTATATATTGATTCCATCATATAAAGAAATATGTGAAGATAAAATGAAATATGTAGAGGCTTTTAAAATTCAATATGATGAACAAGACCCATTTAGAGGAAACATAATTGTTCAACCTCATGGAAGTAAGTATTTAGTTCAAAATAAGCCAGAGAAACCTCTAAATAGAGAAGAATTGGATGAAGTTTATGGATTACCATATCAAAAAACATATCATCCTGTATATGAGAAATCTGGTGGTATACCAGCTATAGAAGAAGTGAAATTTAGCATAGTAAGTTCAAGAGGGTGTTTTGGTAGTTGTTCATTTTGTGCAATAACCTTTCATCAGGGAAGAGCTGTTCAAAGTAGAAGTGAGAAATCAATTATTGATGAAGCAGTAGGAATAACAAAATTAAATGATTTTAAAGGATATATACATGATGTTGGAGGTCCAACAGCTAATTTTAGAAGACCAGCATGTAACAAACAAATTACTAAAGGTGCATGTAAAAATAGACAATGTTTATCACCATCACCATGTAAAAACTTAGATGCAGACCATAGTGAGTATCTACATTTACTTAGAGCTGTAAGAAAATTACCTAACATAAAAAAGGTTTTTGTACGCTCTGGTATTAGGTATGATTATGTAATGGCAGATAAAAATAATAAGTTTCTTAGAGAGCTAATAGAACATCATGTAAGTGGTCAACTGAAGGTGGCTCCAGAACATATATCAGAAGAAGTTTTAGAATATATGCAAAAGCCAGCAGGAAAAACTTATGATAAGTTTAGACAGAAATTTTTTGCTATAAATGAAGAATTAGGTAAAAAACAATATTTGATACCATATTTAATGTCTAGTCATCCAGGGTCTACACTAAATAGTGCCATAGAGTTAGCTGAATATTTGAGGGATACTCATTATCAACCAGAGCAAGTTCAAGATTTTTATCCAACTCCTGGGACACTGTCAACTACAATGTTTTATACAGGAATAGACCCACTTACAATGAAGCCAGTTTATGTCCCAAAATCAAAACGAGACAAAGCAATGCAAAGAGCTTTATTACAGTATAGAGCACCTAGAAACTATGACTTGGTATATTCTGCACTAGTTGAAGCTGGAAGAGAGGATTTGATAGGTTTTGGACATAGATGTCTAATAAAACCAAAGGATGAGAAACCTTATTTTAATAGAAATAATTCTAATAAAAATAAGTCTAAGTCTTCTACTGAAAATAAAAAATATAATGCAAATAATAGAAACAATAAAAAACAACAAAAAAGTCCAAGTAAGAGAAAGAAAAAATATTAAAATAGAGTGTAGGTAAATAGTAAATAAAATTATTTAAATAAGAAGGATTATTCGATAAATTAACAGAAATTAATATAAATAAATATAATTATTTTATAAAAAGTTAGTTTCGGGAGGAAGAGATGAAAAAGTATATTTATATAATGTTATCAGCAGCATTAAGTGTAATTTTTTTAGTGGGGTGTTCACAAGGACAAAATGAAAAGCCAAAAGAAGAACCAGCAGTTGTTAAAGAAGTAAAGGTAGCTGTTCCAGATGGATTGCCAGCGGTAGCAGTAGCGAAATTAGCAAATGAAAATCCAGCAATTAAAGATGGATATGAAACAATTTATAGCATTGAGAAAACACCAGAGGCAATTTCTACTAGAGTAATGAAAAAAGATGTAGATATAGCTATAGTTCCATCAAATATGGCTGCAATAGCATATAATAAAACTTCAAGTTATAATATAGTTGGTACTGTAGGTATGGGGTCTCTTTATTTAGTATCAACAGATGATATAAAGGATTATTCTGATTTAATTGGGAAAGAAGTTGGATGTACAGGGAAAGGTCTTACTCCAGATATAACAATAAGAAGTCTTTTATCACAAAAGGATATAAATCCAGCAGATATAAATTTTAATTATGTAAACTCTGCAAGTGAATTAGTACCATTATTGGCTACAGGAAAAATTACAACAGGGATTGTTCCAGAACCTGCACTTAGTGCTTTAATGTCCAAAAATCCAAATATAAAAATTATAAAAAGTTTAAATGATTCATGGAAAGAAGTAAGTGGTTCAAAGGATGGATATCCTCAATCTACATTAATTATCAAATCTGATTTTTTAAGAGATAATAAAGAATTTGTAGATTCTTTCTTAGGACAATTATCAAATAGTGTAGATTGGGCAAATAAAAATCCTGAGGAATTAGGTAAATATTCTGAGGAGATAGAAATATCTACTGAACCTAAAATAATAGGCAAAGCTCTTGAAAGAGCTAATTTAAAGTATATTCCAGTTAAAGATATGATTAATGATTACAAAAACTACTATGAAAAATTAGCTAATTTTGATGATAAGACAGTAGGAGGCAAAGTGCCAGATGAAGCAATATACTTTGTTGAAAAATAAGAAAATTAAAGAACAATTTATAGACAAATTAGAGGTAACACTTTCTTGTGTTATCCTCTTATTTTTGTGGCAAATTATTGCTTTAAAAATTAACAATGATATATTCTTGCCAACTATAAATCAAGTCTCTAGTAGTATCAAAGAAATAGCATTGAATTCTAATTTCTATATAGACATACTTTACTCAATAGGTAGATGTTTTTTTAGTTTTTTATTTGCTTTGATTTTTGCTATCATATTGTCTATAGTAGCATACTTAAGCAGGATTTTTAGAAATTTATTAAAGCCAATTAATGCTCTAGCACGTTCAATACCAACGATGATATTAGTAATACTTGCACTAATTTGGTTTAAAAAAGATACTACACCTTTTATAGTTGGGTTTACTATAGTTTTTCCAATCTTATACGAGAGTGTTTTAGGAGCAATATTGAATATTGATAAAAATTTATTAGAAATGGCAAGCGTGTATAAGATAAGGTTTATAGATAAGGTGTTGAAAATCTATTTACCAGCTATAAAATTTCAAATTATATCTATATTAGTATCGACATTTTCATTAAGCTTAAAAGTCGCTATAGCAGGAGAGGTATATAGTCAACCTACATATGGTATTGGGACTATGATACAAACTGAAAAAATTAATTTTAATACATCTGGGATATTTGCATGGATAATTATAATAGTTTTAATATCAGTCATTTTACAAGTAGCTCAAAAATTTTTGTCAAGGAGAGCTTTTTTATGGAAAAGATAAGGTTAAGTATTGAGAATATAAATAAAAAATATGATAATCATATTATATTTAAAAATTTTAATATTGATTTTTATATAGATAATGTTAACTGTATACTTGGGAAATCTGGATGTGGAAAAACTACTCTCTTAAATATAATAAGTGGTATTATAGAAAATGATACTTGTAATTTAAATATTAAAGAAAGTTCAAATAAAATTGGGAGTAAGCTAGATGTAAGTTATATATTTCAAGAAGATAGGCTAATAGATTGGCTAACTGTAGAAGAAAATATAAAGATAGTTGTAAATAAATACTACAGTAAAACTCAATTAGATAAAATTTGTGATGAATATTTAGATTTGGTTGGAATTATTAAATATAAAAATTTTTATCCTCAGATGCTTAGTGGAGGGCTTAGGCAAAGAGTCAATATTGCTAGAGCATTTATCTATCCATCAAAGACTATTATAATGGATGAACCTTTTAAATCTATTGATGCAAAGAATAAACAAATAATAATGGATAATTTTAAAGACATACTTAAAAAAGAAAAAAGAACTGTTTTATTTGTAACTCATGATATTGAAGAAGCATTATTTTTAGCAGATAATATCTTTATTTTAGGAGATTCTCCTATGAGAATAAAAAAAGAACTAAAAAATTCTAGTGAATTGGAAAAAAATGAAGTTTTGAAGTTAATATAGAGTTATAATAATATTGTTGTTTTAAAATATAATTATTTTAACTATAATACTCTATTAAAATAGTACAGAATATTCGAAAATATGGATAATGTTCGTATTTTATAAAAAGGAAGTGAATGTATGATTAAAGTAAAAACTAATGCTATGAGAATTTTAGATTCAAACAAAATTGATTATAAGGTACTATCTTATGAAGTCAAAAGTGAACATGTAGATGGTGTAGAGGTAGCACATGATATAGGAAGAGATGTAAATGAAGTATATAAGACTCTAGTAACTCAAGGAGTTAGTAAGAGTATTTATGTATATGTAATACCAGTACATGAAAATTTAGACTTAAAAAAAGCTGCAAAAGTAGCTAAAGAAAAAAGTGTGGATATGATTCATGTAAAAGATATAAATAAGCTTACAGGATATATTAGAGGTGGTTGTTCTCCTGTAGGGATGAAGAAGCTTTATAAGACTTTTGTAAATGAAAGTGCAAAACAATTAGATACAATTATAGTAAGTGCTGGAAAAATAGGATACCAAATAGAATTATCACCACTTGATTTACAGAAACTTATAAAAGTAGAGTTTACAGATGTAATAAAAAAATAGATATTTCAGATAAAAAATTGATGACAAAAAATTATATGATTAATAAAATAAATAATGACTTAAAAATAAACATTTAACTACTATTATGTAATTGATATAAAAATATTGAGAAATTTTAAAAATGATGGTAAAGTGTAAATATGATTACGAATATTTTTTATAAAGTAATGGAGGGATGTTCGCTTGAGGAAGATAAAATCTGAACAAATTGTTGAACAAGTAAAAAAACTTTGCATAGAAGCTAGTTTATACTTAGGAGATGATGTCTTAAGCTGTATAAAAGAGAAAGCTAAAACTGAAAAAAGTGAAGTGGGAAAAAACATATTAAATATATTAGTTGAAAATGCTGAAATAGCAAAGGAAAAAAATATACCAATATGCCAAGATACTGGTATGGCTATATTTTTTGTTGAAATAGGACAAGAGGTTTTAGTTGAAGGAGATACAATTACTGATGCTATAAATGAGGGCGTAAGACAAGGGTACGAGGAAGGATATTTGAGAAAATCTGTTGTAAGTCCAATTAGTAGAATAAATACAAAGGATAATACTCCTGCCATTATTCATTATGAAATGGTAAAAGGCGATGAAATTAAAATAGAGTTTGCTGCTAAGGGATTTGGAAGCGAAAATATGAGTAAAATGAAGATGTTAAAGCCATCAGATGGATTAGAAGGAATTAAAAAATTTATTATTGATACAGTTTCAGAAGCTGGACCTAATCCATGCCCTCCTATGGTAATTGGAGTTGGTATAGGTGGAACTGTAGATAAATGTGCTCAAATAGCTAAAAAAGCACTTTTTAGAGAACTAGGCGAATTTAATGAAGATGAAAATATTGCAAAATTAGAAAGTGAATTATTAGCCTCTATTAATAAATTGGGGATAGGACCTCAGGGGTTAGGAGGAACTACAACAGCTTTAGGTTTAAATATAGAGACTTTTCCTACACATATAGCAGGTCTTCCTGTTGTTGTAAATATAAACTGCCATGCATCAAGACATAAAAAGGTAGTAATTTAGGAGGAAAAATAAAATGATAAAGATAACTACACCTGTAAGTGAGATTGATATAGCTAAGTTAAATTGTGGAGATACAATTAGTCTAAGTGGTATACTTTATACAGCAAGAGATGCAGCTCATAAAAGATTGATAGATTGTATAAATAAAGGTGAAGAGTTACCATTCGATGTAAATGGTCAAGGTATATACTATGTAGGTCCTACTCCAACAAAACCAGGAGAAGTTATAGGAGCAGCAGGTCCAACGACGAGCTATAGAATGGATGATTTGACGATACCTCTTTTAGAGAGAGGTCTTAGATTGATGATAGGTAAAGGAAAAAGAAGTGAAGAAGTTATACAAGGTATGGAGAAGTATGGAGCAGTTTACCTTGCAGCAATAGGAGGAGCTGGTGCATACATTTCAAATTCTATAAAATCATGTGAAATTATTGCATATGAAGACTTAGGACCTGAAGCTATAAGAAAGATTGTAGTAGAAGACCTTAAACTTACAGTAGCTATAGATAGTTATGGAAATAATATCTATGAACAAGGAAGAGCAATTTATGAATGTAAATAAATTTTGAAAATTTATATAAATACTAAATATACAAAACAATTTAATTGTAAACATTTTAAGGAGGAAGATTGATGTCTAAGGATTATGCAAAATTGGCATTAGAAATGCATGAAATTAATAAAGGGAAAATAAATGTAGAAAGTAAGGTAGAAGTTAAAACTAAGGATGATTTATCAACAGCATATACGCCAGGTGTTGCAGAGCCTTGTCTAAAAATACATGAAAATCAAGAGGATGTTTATAGATATACTTCTAAAGGTAATTTAGTAGCAGTAGTTAGTGATGGAAGTGCTGTACTTGGATTAGGCAATATTGGTGCTGAAGCAGCTATACCTGTTATGGAAGGTAAATCTATATTATTTAAGCAATTTGGAGATGTAGATGCTTTTCCAATATGTTTAAAGACTAATGATGTAGATGAAATAGTTAAGTCTGTGGAATTAATGGAACCAGTATTTGGAGGAATAAATTTAGAGGATATATCTTCTCCAAGATGTTTTGAAATAGAGGATAGATTAAAAAAATCTTTGAGTATACCTGTTTTTCATGATGACCAACATGGTACTGCAATAGTAGTGGCAGCAGCAATAATAAATGCAATAAAGTTAATTGAAAACAAAAAAATAGAAGATTTAGAAATAGTTATAAATGGAGCAGGTGCTGCAGGTATAGCAATAGCAAAAATATTACTTAAAATGAATGTTAAAAATATAGTATTATGTAACAGAAGTGGTGCACTGGAAGCCAACATGGAAAGATTAAATTTGGTTCAAAAAGAAATGTTAGATGTAACTAATATAAGAAATGAAAAAGGTTCTTTGAAAGATGTTATAAAAGGTAAAGATGTATTCATAGGTGTTTCAGGTCCAAAAACTGTAACAAAAGAAATGGTTGAAAGTATGTCTGAAAAACCAATAATACTAGCAATGGCAAATCCTACTCCAGAAATAATGCCAGAGGAAGCAAAACTAGGTGGAGCGTTTATAATGGGAACTGGTCGTTCAGATTTCCCTAATCAAGTTAATAATGTTTTAGCATTTCCAGGAATATTTAGAGGGGCACTTGATGTGAAAGCTAAAGAAATAAATGAAGAAATGAAAATAGCGGCTGCATATGCAATTGCTAATACAATAACTGATGAAGAAATATGTCCAGAGTATATATTACCAGATGTATTTAACAAAAATGTAGTAAAAAATGTTGCTGAAGCAGTTAAAGAAGCAGCAATAAAGACTAAAGTAAATAGAATATAATTTTTATTTAAGAATCCAAAACTTAAGTGAGTAAATAAAATATAGACTAATAGAATTTATATATTAATATATAATTTTATTAGTCTTTTTATTGTTAATATGACATAATCATGTCATATTAATATTGCTATAATTTAAATATGGTCAAGAGCCAAAGAAAAATATACAAGGAGTGATTATATATGGAAGAAACTAGATTTTGTCAATGTTGTGGCATGCCAATGGGATGTACTAATGAATTGTATGGAACAAATAAAGATGGAAGTAAAAGTGATGATTACTGTAGTTATTGTTTTAAAGATGGTGAATTTACTGCTGATATAAGTATGGAAGAGATGATAGAAATCTGTATACCTCCTATGGTTCAAAGTAATAAAGGTATGACTGAAGATGAAGCAAGGAGTATGATGAATAATTTCTTTCCAAAATTAAAACGCTGGAAATAAGCTTATACAAAATCAATAACTAATATAAACTTCATGAAAACTTAATACTATAAACACATTAACTCTATATACTAATATTATTATATTTTATTAAATAATGTATTGGAGGAGTTAAAATGAAAGATTTTATTGAGAAGTTGAAAAAAGCTTTTAGAGTTAAACAATTAAAAAAAATATCAAAGGTTTCAATTACAATGTATTGTTTATCTGTCATGTTGGTTATTTATGGTATATATGTATTTATAAATTGTACTGAATACATATATACTATGCTATCTACAAAACAGTTGGCATTCACAGGAAATGAATATACTATTATAAATTATTATATGAGTAACTTTAGTCAGTATATAATATTTGCTATTTTACTTGCATCAATGGGATTTGTGATACAAAAGCTAGGGAATATGAATTTCGATAAGATGGGACTTAGTGGTAACTATTCAACAAATATTAGAAATATAAGTGATATTTTTATAGATAATAGTAAAGATAGTGAAATGTTTGATAAAGTCAGTATTGAAAATAGTATTTTAAAAAATAAATAATACAAATAGATAAAATATGATTAAAAAAAGCTTAGAATACTTAGTGTATTTTAAGCTTTTTTAATTATTAGGATTTCAAGGTATTGTATTTTTAAAAGAGTAAAAATATAATAAGTTAAGTATATAATAAATGAAAAATAAAAATAAATAAAATGGAAGTGATTGAGATGAGTAGTATATTGTTGGTTGAAGATGATTTAAGCTTGATATATGGATTAGAATTTTCTATACAAAAGAGTGGCTTTAGTGTTGATATAGCAAGAACAGTAAAAGAAGCATTGCGAATGTACAAAGAAAAAAATTATGATTTACTGATTTTGGATGTATCCTTACCTGATGGTAATGGTTTTGATATTTGTAAAAAGGTAAGAGAAGTTTCTAATGTGCCAATTATATTTTTAACTGCTTCTGATGAAGAAGTAAATGTAGTGATGGGGCTTGATATGGGTGGAGATGATTACATAACAAAACCTTTTAAATTAAATGAGTTAATTTCAAGAATAAAAGCTTTACTTAGGCGTTATAATTTTACAAATGAAAATGTAACTGAACTAAAGTCAAATAGTATTACTGTTAAATTACTTGAAAATCGTGTTTTTAAAAATGAAATTGAGCTGGAGCTTACTACAGCAGAATATAAATTATTGTGCCTATTTATGAAAAATAAAAATATCATACTTACAAGAAAAAATATATTGGACAAGTTATGGGATGGAAATGGTAGTTTTGTAGATGATAACACTCTGTCAGTATATGTAAGAAGGCTTAGAAATAAGATTGAAGATAATCCTGAAAATCCAAAATTTCTATTAACAGTTAGAAGAATGGGTTACAAATGGAATGTTATAAAGTGAGGGTGTTAAATATGAAGATATTTTCTAATAAAGACATAAAAATATTTTTTTTGGTGATTATATCCGTTTTATTAATGTTTATAGTAGTAGGTCAAATAGTAGTTGTAAATATAACCAATGATTATAAAAGAGCATTGGTAGAATATGATTATAATATAGCTGGATACTTACATAGTATGGGTGTTGATAAATCAAAAATACCAGTAGTATTCACTACTAATAAAGATAAATATATTGGAAATATTATAACATCTGAAAATACTTTTACAAATGTAACAGGTATGAAAGACTATGTAATAATTGATACTCAAGTTGATGAAGATGCTCCTGGAAATTTAATTCAAAATATAAGAAGTGTACTAGATGATAATTTAGAGGTTCGAGATAAGCGACAAGGTAACTTAGAAGCTAGAAATTCATTTTACACTATGGCAATTTTTGTATATGGGTTTGTATTTATAATTGCCATTATAAGTATGTTTAATATCATAAACAGTATGAATATAAGTGTTACAAGTAGAATAAATTACTATGGAATTATGCGTGCAATAGGCATGTCCAATAAGCAATTAAGAAAAATGGTAATAGTAGAGTCAAGTACATATGCTTTAAGTGGTTGTTTACTGGGGAGTGTACTTGGATTAATATTACATAGGTATATATTTGTATCTTTAGTAACATTAAAGTTTCATATAGAGTGGCAAATACCTTTTGATTTGCTGTTTATCATTGTGGTAACTATGATAATAATAACTTTACTTTCAGTAAGAAAACCAATTAAAAAGATTTGTGAACTAGACATAATAGATGTAGTAAATGCACAATAAATATAGGTAGTAACCTAAATAAAAAATCGAAGTAAATATGAAATAGAAAATATCTTTCATTTTTACTTCGATTTTTGTGTTATATAATTTATTTTAAATAAGTTCCATCTTCATCTTGATAAATTAAATCTTTCTTCATAAGTACTCCAAGAGCACGTTTGAAATTTTTCTTACTTGAATTAAATAAGATAGAAATATCTTTAGGGTCAGATTTATCATTAAATCTCATATATCCATCTGAACCTTCTAAATAGCTTAAAATTTTATTTTCTAAGGTATCAAGTTCATCTTTTCTGTTTCCTCTAGGAGAAAGCCCTAATTTACCATCATCATATATTTTTATAACATGTAAATTTTCAAGAACATCTCCAGCTTTTAATTCTGTAAAGTATTCATTATGAAGGATTACACCAGCATATTTATTGTCAACACATATCATAGCAGAGTTATTGGTTTGGAACCCATATACAACTCCATTTACCATATCTCCTACATTGTAAGTATGGTCTGTTTCTAAATATGAATCTATGTCTGTAGTAGCAGCGATTCTTCCGCTTTTATCCAAATATATATAAAATAAATATTTTTCATCTCTAAACAATGGATAGGTCTTAGATTTAAAAGGAACTAGTATGTCTTTTGTAAGCCCCATATCTATAAAAGTACCAATGTCAGTGTTATCAACCACTTTTAGATAAGCAACATCTCCAACTTTAGCTAAAGGAGGTATTAAAGTTGCAGCAGTTCTGTCATCAGAATCTTTAAATATGAAAGCATTTACTTCATCGCCTATATTTATTTCATTTTTTCCTATTAATCTATTGTGAAGAAGCACATCATCCTTGGTGTTATTAGTTTGTCCATCTAGGAAATATCCAAATTCTGTTTTTCTTTTTACTATAAGTTTATTAAAATCACCTATTTTTATCAAATTAAAATCATCCTCTCATTTTATATTTACAATTTAGTTATACTACTCTTATGTAGTAGTGTTTCACAGTATATATATTAGTATTAGTGAAATTTATAATAAATAATGTAATTATTCATGCATTTTCAATTATTTAGCTTCTTATATAGTATAAACTCCAATTTCTTTTTTGTCTTTAGATTTCCCTAAAATTTTTACAAAATAAGTTAAAAGTATTGAAATAAATTTTCTTTTAAAGTATAATTGGTATATACCAAAATTGGTATATACCATATTGAAAAGTGGTGATTTTATGAAAATAGTGGATAAATCTAGTAATATACCATTGCATACTCAACTAAGTGCCATAATAAGAGAGATGATAGAAACTGGTGAACTTAAAGAAGGTGATGCAATAATACCAGAAAGAGAACTTTGTAATATACAAAATGTAAGTCGCATGACAGTGAATAAAACTATTGTTGGCTTAGTTACAGAAGGTCTTCTTTATAGGGTACAAGGAAAGGGTACATTCGTCGCAAAGCAAAAAAAGAAGTATCAGTTTTCAAATGTAAAAGGTTTTACTGATGTAATGAAAGAAAAAGGAGTAAACATAAGAACTGATATATTATCCTTTGAGATGGAACTACCAGACGATTTAGTAAAAAGAAAGCTTGGAATAAGTGATAATACAACAAATATATATAAAATTATTAGACTTAGATATACAGATGGAGAGCCATTTGGATTAGAAATAGTGTATCTATCAGAAGAAATGTGTAAAGGTCTTACAAAAGGAATATTAGATAATTCTTCATTATATAGAGTTTTGAATGAGAAATATGGCTATAAGATACAAAAAGCTGAGCAAGTAATGGAGCCAATTATACTTTCAGATGAAGAAAGTAAGCTACTTGAAACAGAAGAAGGTTCTTTAGCCCTTAAACTTCATAGGAATTCTTATAATAAAGAAGGTAATCCTATAGAGTATACCATATCGATATTTAGAACAGATAAATATCAATATGAAATAGTATTGAGTGAGTAGGTGAATAAGGTGAAATGTTTAATTAATGGGAAAATAATATTAAAGAATCAAATTTTAGAAAACAAAGTACTAGTATTTGATGAAAAAATAATTGATATATCTGATGAGATACCAAATGATTGTGAAGTTATAGATGTTGGTGGTAAATATATCTCTCCAGGTCTTATTGATATTCATATACATGGAAACATGGGAAAAGACACAATGGATTCAACTGATGAATCTATAGAGACAATTTCAAAATCAATAATGAGACATGGTGTAACATCTTTTCTTCCAACTACAATGACAATGGATAAAGAGCATGTTTATGATGCACTTGAAGTTATCAAAAAAGCTAAAAGTAGAAAACTTGGAGGAGCTCAAGTATTAGGAGCACATTTAGAAGGACCTTTTATAAATGAAAATTATAAGGGGGCACAAAATGAAAAATTTATAATAAATTCAAAATATGAATTTATCAAAGAATACAAGAATGTTATCAAGGTAATAACTTATGCTCCAGAAAAGGATATAGACTTTGACTTTACTAGAGAAATCAAAAGATGTACAAATATAGTTTTATCTATAGGTCACAGTAATGCAAGTTATGAGCAAGCTAAAGAAGCTATAAACTTAGGTGTAACAAATATAACTCATATGTTTAATGCAATGACTGGATTAAACCATAGAGATCCTGGTGTTGTTGGTGCAGCACTTACAACTGATGTATATAGTGAGTTAATAGCAGATACAATCCATATAAATAAAGATTTATTTCAATTTATATTGAACAACAAAGGTAGAGAAAAATTGATTTTAATAACGGATTCTATTGAAGCGGGTGGGCTTGAAGATGGAAATTATGCTCTTGGAGGTCAAAAAGTTATAGTAAAAGGCAATGAAGCAAGACTTGAAAATGGTGCATTAGCTGGTAGTGTATTATCTTTAAATAAAATGGTACTTAACTTTTTAAATAATACAAACCTTAGAGTAAATGAAGCAATTAATTTAGCATCCTTGAACCCAGCAACATCTTTAGGCATAAATGATAAAAAAGGAAGTCTAGATATAGGTAAAGATGCAGATATAGCTGTGTTTGATGAAAACTTGGACTGCAAGATGACTCTATGCTTGGGTGAAGTAGTATACAAAAATATGTAGAATGTAAAAAATAAGCTTTAAATAAAATAAAAGTTATATAAAAATAGTAATAAATTAAACTTATATCAATTAAAGTATTAGCTAAAATTTAGGAGGAACAAAATGAGAGTATTAGTATGTAAAGATTATGATGGAATGAGTAAAAAAGCAGCTGAAATGATAGCAGCTCAAATAGTTTTAAAGCCAAATTCAATATTAGGATTAGCTACGGGAAGTACGCCAATAGGTATGTATAGAGATTTAGTTAAGAAATATAATGAAAATATAGTAGATTTTTCAGATGTAATAAGCTTTAATTTAGATGAATACTATAAGTTGCCAATATCTAATGACCAAAGTTATGATTATTTTATGAAAGAAAATCTGTTTAATCATGTAAACATTAAGTCAGAAAATACTCATTTACCAAATGGAATGGCTGATGATATTGAAAAAGAATGTATAAATTACGAAGCTTCTATTGATAGAGCAGGTGGTATAGATGTACAAGTACTTGGAATAGGTCGTAATGCTCATATAGGTTTTAATGAACCTGATAATAAATTTGCAAAAAGAACTCATGTAGTTGAATTAACAGAATCTACAATAGAAGCTAATGCAAGATTCTTTGAATCAAGAGAAGATGTTCCTAAAAAAGCTGTAAGTATGGGAATTGGTTCAATTTTAAAATCTAAAAAAATATTACTTTTAGCTTCAGGAGAAGAAAAAGCTGATGCAGTATATAAAACTGTTTATGGGGATATAACTCCAGAAGTTCCTGGTTCTATACTTCAACTTCACAAAGATACTATAGTTATAGTAGATGAAGCAGCAGCAAGTAAACTGAATCCAAAAGATTATAAATTAGTATAAGAATATAATTGGGTTTAAGTAAAAAATAGCTATCTTTAAATAATAAAATTTATTTAAAGATAGCTATTTTTATTTAAGTTATTTAGTTATTATTTTTTACGAAAACTCGTTATCAAGAAGTATCCAAATAATATATTAAAAATTATTATATTAAGTGGTATTCGGTCAAGCATAATAAAACTACCTATAATTGGAATTTTGCCAACTGGAAACATAAATATTAATACAGGCATTAATGTTAGTAAAAAAGATGGAAGACAGAGAAGGATTAATCTTGGAATATCAATATACCAATTGCCAGTTTTTTTATACTCCTTAATAAATAATTCAGTTCCTAACAATAAACCAATGCCACCAGAGGAGATTAAATTAATAAAAATAAATTTTTTAAAGTCTTGCATAAAACCAGTGCCAAATTTACGATAGAAGTCAAAATTCAATTTAACAGCTAAAAAATACATACTTAATAGAATAATTAAAAATAAAAGATATGTAAGCGTTTTTTTCATTTTAAATTCTCCCTTCAGAGATACTTTACCTAGTTTTATTTTGTTGAAATATAATTTTGTCAATGAGTTTAAGAAATCCATAAAATTAATTGAGAATGGAATAAGTATGATATATGAATAAATGTTTTTTATGCTTGAAGTAAACTGTATTACTTAATATAACTATAATATTAATTGTTTGAATATTCAATAAAAAGTCTGAGAAATATCAGTTTTGGTAGAAAATGAATAAATATAGTTAGAAGTTGGATTATTATTTTATAACATTTTGTATTGAGTCTGATAAATTCTATAATAATTTGTTTTTGCCTTAAAATTGCCTTAAAATCTAAACAATTTTAAAACTAATGTACCATAAAAAGCTGATATAATTTAAATATAGTAAAAAATATTATTTATCTTATAGATTGGGGTTTTATTGTTTAATCAATGTATTTATACTATTTAATTTAAATTAAGAGTTTATTAAGGAGTGAGTGTATGAATAAGTTAATTTATATAGCAGATGACGAAGATAATATAAGAAATTTGGTAAAGACATTCTTAAAAAATGAAGGCCATGATGTTATGGATTTTAAAACAGGTGACGAACTTTTAGAGCAATTTAATAAAAAAGAGTGTGACTTAGTAATCCTAGATATAATGATGCCTGGTTTAAGTGGTTTTGATGTATGTACGAAACTTCGTGAGAAGAGTACTGTTCCAATAATAATGCTTACTGCAAGAGATACAGATATAGATTATATTACAGGGATAACTTTGGGTAGTGATGATTATTTTACAAAGCCATTTAGCCCAATGTCTTTAGTTATGAGAGTAAAGTCGATATTTAGAAGGATAGAATTTGAAAAGAAACAAATTTATGATAAGTATGGTTATTCTGTAGATATGGAATTGAAATTTGGTGATATAACAATAAATAAAAAAAATAAAATCGTTACAAATAAAAGTGACAATATAGACTTAACACCAAATGAATACAACTTATTAACTTATTTGTTTGAAAATAGAGACAGAGCAGTTTCTAGAGATGAATTATTAAATAAAATATGGGGATATGATATAGAAGTTGAGACAAGAGCTGCTGACGATACGGTAAAGAGACTACGTAAAAAAATTTTAGATACAAATATTTTGATAGAAACTGTCTGGGGTTTTGGGTTTAGATTAAAGGAGAAAAATTCAGATGGAAAATAAAAATGATAAAAAGAGAGAAAATAAGATTAAATCCATATTTAAATTAAAATTTTCAAAGAAAAATATAAGCATAAAAACTAGAATTTTATTGAGCATATTGTGTTTAATAATTGTAGTCTTTATGATAATATTAGTATCTTTTAATATATTGCTTGATACGTACATAAAAACGACTGCAAATGAAGAACTAACAAAATCTACAGAAATAGTAGAACATATGGATAGCAATTTTAGACCTATTAAGCCTCCTCAAGATGATGGAAAGCTTCCTCCAAAAGCATTATCTAATTTTATGAGAAATGTACAAGATAAAGTTAGGATGGCAGAAACACAATCAGATGCTGATGCTATGGTGGTTGATTCAAAGTATAACTTGATATTTCCAACAAGAGAGGATGATTTCTTAAAGAATATTGATGAGATGGAATCGATTAAAAAGTGTATCCAAAATGAAAAACTCGACTTAAACTCAGATGAAAACACACGTATATCCACTGGAAGTAAAGATTATTATATTTCGACTGTAAAAATTACTAGTATATATGGAGAACAAGATAAATATTTGATTCTTTTTATAGATATATCAAAGACTTTAAATCTAGTTCAAAAGATAAATATTGTATTGATATTTGTAATGTGTTTTGCTGGGATATTAGCAATATTTACAGCAGTAGTTTTATCTGAAAAAATTGCTAAGCCGATAAAAGAGTTATGTGGTTTTGCAAAAAAAATGGGTCAAGGAGATTTTAAAAGAACTTACTTTGACTTTTCAGATAAGGAATTAGTAGAACTTTCAAATATTATGAATAAGAGTGCTGAATATCTTGATAAGTATGATAATGAACAAAAAATATTTTTTCAAAATGCTTCTCATGAACTTAGGACTCCACTTATGTCCATTAAAGGTTATGCAGAAGCCATAAAGTATAATGTAATAGATAGCAAACATGCAAGTGATATAATACTTGAAGAAAGTGATAGGTTGAGTGATATGGTTGAAGATTTGTTATATATTTCTAAAATTGATAATATAACTAAAGATTATGACCTTGTAGAATGTGATTTAAGGGAAGTACTTTCAAACTGTGGTTCTAGACAAAATGTAAGAGCGGCAAATAAAGGTATAAAATTTATTTATGAGTTTGATGAAGAAATGGTTCTATTTGAATGTGATGAAAAAAATGTATCCAAAGCATTTATGAATCTTATAGAAAATGCTTTAAGGTATGCTAAGAGTGAAATTAAAATAGTATGTAAATATAATCAAAAAAATATAGTTGTTGTAGTTGAAGATGATGGGATTGGGATTAATAAAGACGATTTACCTCATATTTTTGAACGATTTTATAAGGGAGTTGGGGGAAATCATGGAATTGGATTATCAATAGTTAAATCTATTGTAAATAAACATTGTGGACGTATATATGCGGAAAATGGTAAAAAAGGAGCTAAGTTTACTATAGTATTTAAGTTATAAAGATAATATTGATATATATTAAAGAAATATGTCAATATTTGAAGTTGTTTTTTACATATATCTATTGTATACTGTTGAAAAAAGAACAATATTAAGCTGACATATATTATAATGGTTGACAATTAAAGTAGATGCTTAAATATACATGCAGAAAGGAAAAGTAAAATCTGAAGTGTATTTAGCTTAAGTAAGCTTCTTATTTTATAAAAAATATGTATGAAAGAACAACTGCTTTTTGATATTACAAATTTAGTAACAGTTATCTTTGAAGCTTTTGTTGTCCATATGTTTTTATCAGATTTTTTAGGTCAGAAAGAAGGATATACAAGAACTGTAAGATATGCTAGATTGGGTTTTATAATATGTTTAGGAGTCTGTAATTTAATAACTTTAAATCCTGTAATCACAACACCTTTAATTTTCATCCTTATTTTTTCATCATCATTTTTATATGAAGGAAATACAAAGACACGATTGTTTGCGACTGTTTTATTAAATGTATTCTTTATATTATCAGAAATTGTGGTAACAAGTATTTTTGTTTTATTTATAAAAGAAGGCTTCGAAATAATGTTTGAAAACAATACTATAAGAGTACCAGCCACAATTTTATCTAAGATAGTTTTTTTATTTATATGCAAGATAGTTTGTTTATTTAAAAAAGATGTACATTCAGATATGCCAATAAAGTATTGGGTTATTTTACTTGCAATACCTTTGTTCAGCTTATTTCTGACTATTTCTATCTTTGATGTAAATAATTTTTTTAGTTCTGAAAGTTTAAAATTTCTAAACTTAATATCAAGTGTTGGTATTTTATATATTAATTTTATCGTGTTTTATCTATTTAAATCTATTATAGATAAAACTAAATTATCTATGAAGTATGAAATACTTGAGCAAGAAATAATTCATAAGGAAGAATTAAGGCTCAGTAATGAACGTTATAAAATTATTGTTGAACAGACTGACTCTGTTGTCTTTGAATGGAATGCTAAAGAAAATAAATCATTTGTATCTCAAGCATGGAATGAAAAATTTGGATATAGTAGTAAATGTGACAATCTTTTAAAAGAGATTATGGATAAAGAATTAGTTCATCAGGAAGATTATAGTGGATTTGAAGAGTTTCTTAAGTGTATTAAAGAAAATAACAAACATAATCAGGTAATCTATCGTTTAAAAAAATCTAATGGCGAATACCTTTGGTGTAGAACATCAGTAACAAAGATTTTTAATGATGAAAATGAACTTTTGAAGGTTGTAGGCGTAATTGTAGATGTAGATAGTGATATAAAAAAATACGAAGAGTTGAAAACTAGAGCAGAAAGTGACTCATTGACAAATATATACAATAAAGGTACCTTTGAAAAATTAGTAGAAGAAGTTATATCTACAAATAAAAGCAATAAAAAAGATGCATTATTCATTATTGATTTGGACGATTTTAAGGAAATAAATGATAATTTTGGGCATCCATTTGGTGATTTTGTATTAAAAACTTTTGCTGAGAAGATACAAGATAGTTTTGGGAATGAAGATTTAGTTGGAAGAATTGGTGGAGATGAATTTGTAGTATATATGCAAGATTATCATTCAGAAGTAAATTTGCATAAAAAAGCTAAAGAATTAAATAGAGTACTTTATGAGAACTACAATGATTTAAGTTTTAGCTTTGAGGCTTCTGTTAGTATAGGTATTGCAAGACATCCTCAAAATGGAAATTCATTTTTAGAATTGTTTAAAAATGCAGATAGAGCTCTTTATAATGTAAAGGCCTCTGGAAAAAATTCTTACTGTTTATTTGAAGAAGAATTATATATACAGTGAATTTAGAAGATATAGTTTGAGTATATAGTTAAATTATTAAAAAAGTTGACTCATGTAGTGAATTTGTAAGTATTTGTTAAAGGCTATGACCATAAAAAGCATAGCCTTATTTTCATGTCTAATTAAGAACTATGTATTTTAAAAGAATTCTATTTATTAAAACCAAATTGTCAATAAGTTTTATAGTTTAAAAATATGTAGGATTCATAAATGGTATTGTAAGTTCTGTGACTTCTCCACTTGGAAAATCTGTCTCTCCCACAATGAAGGGTTCAAGTTTGTCGCTTTTCTGAAACAAGTTTTGAAAGAATTCTACTGGATAATTTTCCTGATTTAAAAATTTTAGATTCTTTTCAAATGCTATTTGTGCAGGATGTTTAACTAGTTCTCTAATTTCTTTCCTTGTGTTTGTGTCAATAAAATATTTTCCACTTTTATCAGAGCGAAATTCTAGGTCTGTTACTATAGGCATATAAAAAATATTTAAAGTAGTTGGTTCAATATTAACAAGAGTATTAAAATCTACAATTGTCATGTTTTTAGGATTATCAATATACTCTTGTGTATCTGTATCTCCAAAAGCAATTAGCATTTTCTTAACTCAAAATAATGTAATACATATTACCAAACCTATAGCGCTGATAGCCAAAAAAATCAATCCAACTCCAACTGATTTTTTTCTAGATTCAATTTCTTTACAATCTTCTTTAGACATATCTATAATAGGGTATTTTCGTCTACCTATTAAGTATATTATTAAACCACTCGAATTATTACCATTCATAGCAAATAATCCCCACAATTTAGGATGTTTTAATCCACGAGCTTTTGCATCAATCACAGTCATATGATAAATTTGATATACAACACCAACTGAACCCACAAGAGCTACAGCAAAACATATCAAAATAAGCATAGTTTTATTCACTTCCATAATGAGTACACCTCCTAAAATTTTCTTATAATTTGGTAGAACAATGCTGATGAACTTATTATTGCTGTACAAAATACACTAACCATAAAGTAGTAGTTGTCTGGTATAAAGCTATTAAATAGCACAAATAAAATAAGTAATATAATATTGATAATAATTGCAGTTATTAACTTTTTATTACTATTAACTAGATTTGTACTTTCTTTTAAATGTTCAATCATTTTATTATCTCCTTTCAATAATTCATCTAAGCTAATGGAATACAAATCACTTAGTTTGATGACGCTTATAATATCTGGATAAGATTTCTCATTTTCCCAATTTGAAATTGTTTGTCGTGATACATTAATTTTTTCTGCAACTTTTTCCTGTGTCAATCCAGAATTTATACGAGCATTTTTCAGTTTCTTTCCAATTTCCATGTAGCTATCGCTCCTTTCATAATTATTTTGTCATATTGAGAGGGTAAAATCTATCAAATATCTTTTACAATAGTGATTTAAGTGTGTCAAAATATTTTTACATGCCTGTATATGTGTTGAAACAGGTCTTATTTCTTGAGTTAATTTCAATCATTTTTATAGAAATATAAATCTGAAGTATTTCATCAGCATAATCTAGTGTAATACCTGTAATTTCTTTTATTTTATTAATTCTATAAAACAGAGTATTTCTATGGATATTTAAAACTTCAGCTGCTTTGCTTGGTGAATTATTAAAGTAGATATATTGCTTTAAGGTCTCTAAAAAATTAGAACCATTTTTTTTATCTTCTTCAATTAGTTTGGTTACAGCAGGATGATTGAGGTCATATAAATCATAGTTGGTACTAAGTAGCTCGTAGAGGATATATGGTATGCTTTTCCCAAATGGAGAAAAGTTTATGTCATATTTTTGAGCAATTTCACTAGCTTTTTTGGCTTGAATATAATACTTCCAACTATCAGATAGCTTTGAAAATCTTGGGCTTATTCCAGCATAAAGTGAATTTAGTTTTAAGTAATTAATAAATTCTTTATTTTCATGCTCAATTAAATTATGAATTAAAGAATCATTAATAAAAACAACTAAAGTAGACTTGTATACTACACAATTATTAGATGGTATAAATGCACTTAAAGACTGCATAATAAAAGGAACTTTACTGTCAAAGTAATTATTATCTTTGTTTACTATTACCATTATGTTTAATGAATTTGACTTAGTCCAATTTAGATAATGAAATCTTCTGCTTATAGTATCATCATCTAGATACTTTTTTTCCAACAAATCAGAAAGTATATAATTAGGAATAAGTTTTTTATCTATATTAAACAGATTATTTTTTTGCAATTCTAGAGATAAAGCTTTATTAAGTGATTCTAATAATTTGAAGTGAAATTCATTAAATGGAATTTTCCATTCACAGATAGCTATATGAGCTATTTCAATTTCTTCTACACACACGGATGAGATTAATGTACCAAGCCAGCTGTCTGGTTTATTTTCTTCTTTAATAGATTTATTATAATGTATTTTTTTATGTATATTTTGATATTTTATGTAATTTATTGTTTCTTCGTCTAAATATTTATCTCCATTAGAATCTTCAGTAAGTTGCAATATATCACTAACATCATAAGAATGAGCTAAAACTTTGAAGGTAGAGTCACGAATTATCATGGGATAGCCAAATTCTTCATGTGCTATATCAATTAAATATTGTATGCCTTTATTCTCAGAAACCACATCAAAAAACCTTTGAGAACATAAACTAAGACGTATTTCTTGATTCATAATATTTAACAATTCACTAAAAAGGTCATATTTTTCTTTTTTTGATTTTATGATACAAATATCTGAGTTTAAATTATATCTTTCTAAATCAATGTTAACTTCATTTTGTATAAATATACCTAAAAAATTTATATTGTTCAAATCCACAGTAATATCTGATATATTTCCTAAATATAAACATCCAGTAGTAAATTCAGTTTGATTATTCTTATAAATATTCAAGCTAGTAATGTCTATATATTCATCTGGAAATGGCTTTAATACTGAGATATATTGAGATATATCTTTCATTAAATCTGTTAATTTCATGCTAAACCTCCTCTAATTATATTTGATTGTACTATAGCACAATCAATATAGTATATTTTACATTAAAGTTTAGATTATAACACATAGTTTAGGTAAATTAATTTATATATAATTAGTTATATAAATTAAGAAAATATCAAAGTAAGAAATTTTTAATTAAATAAGAATTAAATTTTTAATAAATAAAAATAAAGGGAGTGTGAAGTATGGCAATAACTAAAATTACTAATGTTAAAATATTTGATGGAGAAAAACTTTCAGAACAAAGGAGTGTTGTAATAGAAGATGGTGTGATATCATCAAAAACAATATCTGATATTACTATAGATGGAGAAGGATGCACTTTACTTCCAGGATTTATTGATTCTCATATACATTTGGATAGTTTAAAAAACTTGGAGGACGCAACTGATTGGGGTATAACTACTATGCTTGATATGGCAACTAATAGTAAAGATGTAGTAGAATCTTTAAGAAATTTAGACGGATTAACTGATATTCGTAGTGTATATGAACCTGTTGCACCAGAATCGCACCCTCATCTTATGGGAATGGGGTTTAAAGATAGTAAAATACACACTATTGAAGATGCTGAAAATTTTGCTAAGAAACAAATTAAACAAGGAGCAGATTTTGCAAAAATCATAATAGAAGACCCTAAAACATCTAAAACGGCTTTTGATTTTGAGACAATAAAAAGAGTAGTTGAAATATCTCATGAACATGGTAAAAAAGTATTTGCTCATGCACCTACAACTATAGCTTATGAATATGCAGAAAAAGCAAATGTTGATGTAATAAATCATATTCCTTTTATAGGTAAATTATCTGATGATGTAGCCAAAAGGATAAAAGAGAAAAATCTTATATCAATTCCAACTATAGTTATGATGGAAAGTATAGTATCAAATATAAAAAAAGCTACAGGAAGAGAAGATGTTAGGTTAGAAACAGCAATAGAAAATACAGCTACATTGAAAAAAGCTGGAGTGATGATATTAGCTGGAACTGATGCAAATAATGATGAAAATTCTATTAGTATAGTGAAACATGGGGAATCTCTTCATCGTGAATTTGAATTATTAGTTAAGGCAGGTCTTAATACAATTGAAGTACTTGAGAGTGCAACAAGTTTACCAGCAAAATTATTAGGTCTTAATGACCGTGGAGTAATAAAAGAGGGAAAAAGAGCTGATTTAGTAATGGTTGAAGGTGACCCAATTAAAGATATAGCAGCAACTAGAAATATAAAAGGTGTATGGATAAAGGGTAATAAAGTAAGATAATGAATGGAGTATTGTTAAAAATAAAAGAAGTTTATGTTAAAGGAGATTGAGAACATGTTATTAAGTAGACCAGGAAAAAATTCTATAGAAGATATAGTGGATAAAAATAGTGTAAAAGAGCTTATAGAATTTGAAAGGTTTTGTAGAGATAATGCGTTATGGGATGAAATGAAAAAATGTTTTGCAAAGGAATCTACTGTTTTAATATCTTGGTATCAAGGTAGTGGAGAGGGGTTCGTAGAAGAATCAAGTAAGATGAAATCTTATGCGCCACATAAAATTTGTGATACATTAGTTTGGGTAAATAAAGATAAGGCAGTATCAATTACAATGGGAGCTATCCATATTAGAAATGAAATAGATGGAAATTTAGTTGAACTTCAGTCAGATGTCAAGTTTCTGTATAAGACTCAAAAGATAGACGATATGTGGTATATAATATCTATGGATGCTATATATGAAAAAGATATAATTTTACCTGTTTATCAGGATGGGGATGTCAAAATTTCTAAGGAAGATATAAAGGATTATAGACCTTCATATGCAAGTCTTTCTTATATGCTTAGTACAGATGGATATAAAATAAATCAAGAACTCCCCGGAATAGATAGACCAGAGAAGGTTGATAGACTTTATAAAGATGCAGAAAAATGGCTATTAGATAACTCTAGAAATTAGTTTAAATATAAATAAAGATGTAGGTGATTTTATATAAAATCACCTACATCTTTTTAAATAAACTTCTGTATGCTTTAGATAATACTATTATAAAATTTATTTAATTTGCTATACTCATTATTAATCTTTACATTCATTTTTGTATTCTTTAGTATCTCCTTTTACATTTTAACTTCTGCTGATATTTGAGTTAGATATTCATTAGAATCTCTTACACTTATATCATATAGGAGATATTCTTCATAAACAAAATCTCCCATATATAAATTATTTTGATTGAAAAATTCTAATAGTTTTTCATAAGTTTTATTAATAGTTTCATAACTTCCTTTATGATAAGCAGTTACATAAAGCCCTTTTGGTTTGATTGATGTAGGATATTTCTTATAGTCTTTATTAACTTTTGTAAATAAATATGAATATGACTCAAAATCTCTATTCATTATATCTTCGCCTTTAATGATTGAACCAATCATACCATCATCACCTAAATCATAGTTATCCATAAAGTTAATACATTCATATAAAAAGTTTTCATCATCATCTCCAAGAAAGGGTTCTTTATAAGTAAGAGGCGTTTTGACTAAATACTCTTCCTCATGTTCTTCTAAAGTAATCGTATTTGCATCTATATTACATGCTTTTTTAGTAAATGAAATAGTAGACTCCATTAAAGCCTTAATATTATTCAATTTTTCAATTTCATTGTTAATATCAAGAGTTTTCTTTTCTAAAAGTTCAATTAGTAAACTCGGAGTTCGTTTATCTATGTAAGCTTTAATTTCTTTTAAAGGCATTTTAATTTCCTTAAGAGAAGAAATTATACCAAAAATACTGAGTTGATGGTATGAGTAGTATCTATATCCGTTTTCCTTCTTTAACTCTGGAGAGAAAAGACCTATATCATCATAATGAAAAAGCGTCTTTTTATTGACTCCACAAATCTTTGCAAATTCTCCAGTTGTGAAATAATTTTTCGAAATTTGACTCATAATTAAAATTCCTCCTTGACTATCCTGTTACAGTATAGTTTATCATAATATTCTATAAAGGAGTGTGATTGTATGAAAAAATTAATTCGTTTTTTAAAACCATATAGAGTTTTAATTGTTACAGTGCTGATGTTTACATTTTTACAAACTCTTGGAACTTTATATATACCAACACTTACAGCAAGTATAGTAAATAATGGTGTAGTAAAGGGGGATGTAGATTATATTGTAAAGACAGGTTTAATTATGTTGATAGCAGCAGGTATAACAGCTTTATCAGCTGTTTTAGTTTGCAAAGTATCATCAAATCTCTCATCTGGATTTTGTAGAGATATTAGAGAAGCAGTATTTATAAAATCACAAGATTTATCAATAAATGATTTTAATAAAATAGGAACAGCTTCAATGATTACTAGGAGTACTAGTGATATTACTTTAATAGGTCAATCTTTGTTTATGTTTATTCAGTTGGTATTACCAGCACCAATCATAACAGTTTCTGGTTTATTCTTAGCATATTCTATAGATAAAGTAATGACAATTATTATTGTTACAGTAATGTTTCTATTCATGTTATCTGCGTTTTTGGTTGGTAAAAAAGTTATCAGATTGTTTAAAATGATGCAAATAAAGATGGATAATATGAATAGAGTATTACGTGAAGTAGTAACTGGAGTAAGAGTTATAAGAGCTTTTGATAGAAGTCGTTTTGAAAAAAAGAGATTTGATAGAACTGCAATAGATTATTCTGAAACAGCAATTTCAATAAATAAAATATTTGCAGTACTTATGCCTGTTGTAATGTTAATAATGAACTTAGGTATAGTGAGTATAATTTGGTTTGGTGGTATGAGAGTAAGTAATGGAAATATGGAGATAGGTCATATAATGGCACTGGTTGAGTATTGTATCTTAATATTATTTTATTTAATTATGGGAGTAATGGTATTTATGTACATACCTAGAGCAGGAGCTTGTGCAGATAGAGTAAACCAAATCTTAGACATAGAACCTGAAATTGTAGATGGAAATGGATATAAAGATATTACTTCAGAAAGAGGTCATTTAGTATTTAAAAACGTAACTTTTTCATATTCCCAGTCGGAGGAACCTGTTTTAAACAATATAACATTTGAAGCAAAATCTGGAGAAGTAACTGCAATTATAGGAAGCACTGGTTCTGGTAAATCTACTATTGCAAATATAATACCACGTTTTTTTGAAATTCAATCTGGAGAAATATCTATAAATGGTCAAGATATTAAGAATATGCCTCAAAAAGAGCTTAGAGACAAGATTGGATTTGTACCACAAAAAGCCTTTTTATTTAGTGGGACAATAGAAGAAAATATAAGATATGGAAAAGAAGATGCAAGTATTGAAGAAGTAAAACATGCTGCAAATGTAGCCCAAGCTGATGAATTTATTTCTGATATGGAAGATAAGTATGATTCGTTCGTAGCACAAGGAGGAAATAACTTATCTGGTGGCCAGAAACAGAGAATATCTATTGCAAGGGCATTAGTTAGAAAACCAGAAGTATATGTTTTTGATGATAGCTTTTCTGCATTAGATTTCAATACAGATAAAAGGCTTAGAAAAGCATTGAAGAATGAAATTAAAGATTCATCAGCCATAATTATAGCACAGCGTATAAGTACAATTATGGATGCTAATCAGATTATAGTTTTGAATGATGGAGAAATTGTAGGTATAGGAAAACATAAAGAGTTACTTGAAAATTGTGAAGTTTATAAGCAAATCGCAGATTCACAGCTTAGTAAAGAAGAACTTGCATAGAGTGAAGAATCAATCTGTGTATTTGGAGGTGTAATATGAGTGAAAAAATAACAGAAAAACAAGATGTAGATGTACTTAGTTTTGAGGATGGTATGTCAGCAGAAAAAGCTAAAAATGCAAAAAAGACTACTAAAAGATTATTGGAATATATGAAAAAACAAAAATTTAAGTTATTAATGATTTTTATTTCAGTATTAGTAAGTTCAGCTCTTACAGTTTTAGCACCAATGGTTATGGGAAAAGCTATTGACCAATTATTTAATGGGATTAAGACTGCAGTTCAAACAGGTACAAAGTTCAGTGTGAATTTTAGTACTATGGGAGGTATAATATCAATACTTCTAGGGTTATATTTGATTAGTGCAGTATTCATATATATACAACAATATATTATGTCAGGGGTTGCACAAAATTTAGTTCTTAACATGAGAAAAGATTTAAGTGATAAATTAAATAAGCTTCCTCTTAAGTACTATGATTCCCACAAAAAAGGGGAAACACTTAGTATCGTAACAAATGATTTAGAGAAGGTAGCAGATAGTTTACAAGAAGGGTTAATGCAACTTATTACGGCAGTGGTCACAGTGATTGGTTCTATTGTAATGATGATAAGCATAAGTATACCACTTACAATAGTATCAGCTGTAACATTGCTTGTTTCCTTAGGTATTACTGTTATAATTGCAAGAAAATCACAAAATAGATTTTCAGAAAATCAAAAAGCATTGGGAGAATTAAATAGCAATATAGAAGAGATGTTTACTGGTCAAATAGTAGTCAAGGCATTTAGTAAAGAAAAAGATACTATAAAAAACTTCAAAGAATTAAATCAAAATCTTTATAATGCTAGTAGAAAAGCTCAATTCTCATCATATGCTATATCTCCAATTATTAGATTTATAAATCAAATTGGGTATGTTATTATAGCAGTTGTGGGAGGTGTATTTGCATCAACTGGAGCAATGACTCTTGGTAGTATACAGGCGTTTATACAATATGTAAATCAAGCATCAGAGCCTACTACAGAGATATCTTATATTGTAAATATGCTTCAAGCTGCAATTGCATCTGCAGAGAGAGTTTTTAAAGTTATGGATGAAGTTGAAGAAATAAAGGACAAAGAAGATTCAAAAGTTATCAATATGCCTAAAGGTAAAGTGGAATTTGAACATGTTAAATTTGGATATAGTGATGATTCTATTCTTATGAAAGATATTAATATTAAATTGAATGCAGGAGATAAGATTGCAATTGTTGGACCTACAGGAGCTGGGAAGACAACTCTTGTAAATTTACTTATGAGGTTTTATGAGATACAAGGTGGAAGAATTACTATTGATGGAGTTAATATAAAAGACTTAAAACGTGGAGAACTTAGAACTATGTTTGGAATGGTTCTACAAGATACATGGCTATTTAATGGTAGTATAAAAGAAAATATTGCTTATAGTAAGTCAGATGCTACAATGGATGAGATTGTAAATGCAGCAAAATCAGCAAGAGTAGACCACTTTATAAGAACTTTACCTCAAGGTTATGATACCGTATTGACTGAGGACGCTTCTAATCTATCTCAAGGTCAGAAACAACTTTTAACAATTGCCAGGGCAATACTTTCAGACCCATCAGTGTTAATTCTTGATGAGGCAACCTCTAGCGTAGATACTAGAACAGAGGTTGAGATTCAAAAGGCAATGAATAACTTAATGAAGGGAAGAACTAGCTTCGTTATTGCACATAGATTATCCACTATTCGTGATGCGGATTTAATATTAGTAATGAAAGAAGGTACTATTATTGAACAAGGAAATCACAAAGAACTTATTGAAAATAAAGGATTTTATGAAGAACTTTATAATAGCCAATTTTCAAGTGAATATGACGAAGAAGTTGTGTAATTAAAATAATTAATATGATAAGAAATAGATAGACTTATTTTAAATAAGTCTATCTATTTTTCATTTGAAACAACTAAATCAATAAATAATTGCATAAGGGGACTAATCCACTTATTTTTATGATGGCCACATACTGCTACAATGCTTCTATCATCTAACTCTGTATCTATTGCACATAGTTCTCCTGTCTTCAAATCATCTTCTACTGCAAACGTAGGAAGGTATGACACTCCCATATCATTTTTTACTAAATTTTTAATAGTAGGTATACTCCAGAGTTCAATCGTATGGTCTAGAGTAATATTTTTTTCATTTAAATATGATTCAAACATTTGTCTAAAAATACATGCTGGCTCATCTATTATGAAAGGTATATCTAATTCTTGGTTTGGAGTAATAAAATCAGGGAATTGTTTTTTTACTTTTGGAGATGCAACTAGTGTCAAAGGTGATTCTCCAACAGTATAGGTAGAAATAGAATTTCCCAAGCCTCCAATATCTTTATAAAATATTCCTAAATCAATGCTTCCTGCAAGCAAAGAATTTCTAATATCATAGCAATTCATTGAGCGAAGAAATAGCCTTGCATTTGGTGCCATTTCATGAAAACGTTTTAAAATAGGAGGTATTTTATAACAAATAAGAGTTTCTCCCATTGCGATATGTAAATCACCACGTAACTCAGACAAGTCAGTACCAAAATTCTTCATTTTATCAACAGAACATAGAACGTCATCCACATAAGGTATTAGATTTTTGCCAGCTTTAGTTAGAACCATTTTTCTTCCTATCTTTTCAAATAAGTGTGTAGATAGCTCTTGTTCTAACTGTTGCACTTGGAATGTTATTGTTGATTGTGTGTAATTGAGTTTATTTGCTGCTTTAGAAAAACTACCTTCTTCTATTATGGTTTTAAAAGTTTGTAGGTATTTAAAATACATGCTCATCCTCATTTCATTCAATATAATTGAAGTATAGATTTAAATATTTCGATTTTTTTTATTGTTTGATTTATAGTATTATAATATAAAAGGAGAGTGATTACAAGTGTTGAGTGAAGTTTTATTGTCTTTTTTACCATACGCATTTGTTACAGGTTTTACACCAGGACCTAATAATATTCTTGCATTAAACACAATTAGTAATAATGGATGGAAAAAAGGAAAGTCAGTGGTTATAGGAATTAGTATGGGATTTATATGTATTATGTTTATATGTGCTCTTGGATGCCTTGAATTATCAAAGTTTATACCAATGATTACTGGTATTATGAAGTACATAGGAGCACTTTATATTATTTGGTTAGCAATACAAGTAGCTAAGAGCAAACCAAACAATGATAGTGATGTGAAGAAAGAATCCTTTTGGACTGGATTTATTTTGCAGTTTGTCAATGTAAAAATTATAATATTTGCTATTACTGTATATACAGGGTATGTAATACCTGTGTCACAGTCAGTTGAATATTTATTATCAGCAGCAGTTTGTAATAGTATTGTAGGCATATCTGGGACTTTGACATGGGCTCTAGCAGGAGGTATTTTACAAAAATATATAAACAAGCATTATAAAGTAATTAATATTATTATGGCACTAGTACTTGTTTGGAGTGCAGTAAAACTAATTTTAACATAATTAAGCATATAAATTTAATTATTTGGTATTATAAATTTAGAAGATGGAATTATGGATTATATCATTTTGAATAAGAAACTTGATTTTTTATTTGAAATATTTAATTTATCTATAAATGACATCTTCTTTTTTTTTATCTCTAAAACAACTATTCACTGACTATACAGAATCTAATACCATATAAAATTTAATAAATTTATAGAAATCTCATCAGCTTAATCTTGTTTGCCACATATATGCCATAAAGATGCACTTATTTTACGGAGATTTAACAAAGTCAAGTGAAGTATACTCTAAATATAAAATAAATCAAACATAGTTAAATGAATTGAGAGGTGATAATAATGGATAAGAAGTTAAACTATAGATTTGAGATGAAACACAAAATAACTGAAGCTGATGTCCTAGCTTTAAAATCAAGGCTTTATCCAATAATGAAAAAAGATAGAAATGCATCAAAAGATGGAAAGTATCTTATCAGAAGTTTATATTTTGACACTCCTGAAGATAAAGCACTTTTAGATAAGTTAAATGGAGTTGCAATGAGAGAAAAGTTTAGAATAAGATTTTATAATAATGACCTTTCTTATATAAAATTGGAGAAGAAAATAAAACATTATAATATGACATCAAAACTGTCAGCTAGTTTAACTAAAAAAGAAGTAGAGAAGATATTAAAAAATGACATTGAGTTTTTAAAAGAATCGACAAACTGCTTATTAAGAGAATTTTATTTAAAAATAAAATGTGAAAGATTGGAGGCAAAAAGTATAGTTGATTATGATAGAGAAGCTTTTGTCTATCCACTTGGAAATGTAAGAGTTACAATCGATAGCAATATTAAGACTTCTGTAAATTCAGTCAATTTATTCAATAAAGAATTGCCAACAGTATCAGTTATTGATGAAAATATGACTGTATTAGAAGTTAAATATGATGAGTTTATACCAGATTTTATAAAAGATTTGGTTCAGATTAATAAAACTACTTCTACAGCAGTTTCAAAGTATGCATCAAGTAGATTGTATATATAGGATTTAAATTCAAATTTTAGGTAAAGAGCGTCCAAATAAAATAAAAAAATTAAAAAATAGGAAGGATGATTTTAGTTATGACGTTTAACGATATTTTTAAATCAAGTTTTATAGAAAATGTATCAGGTTTTTCATTTGTAGATAGTGCTTTAGCTCTAGGTTCAGCATTTTTAGTAGGTTTGTTTATATATATGATTTACAAAAAAACCTATATGGGTATTATGTATTCTCGACCATTTAATGTGTCACTTGTAGCACTTACAATGCTTACAACTTTCGTAATATTGGCAGTTACATCAAATGTAGTTTTATCTCTAGGTATGGTTGGTGCTTTATCTATAGTAAGATTTAGAACAGCAATTAAAGACCCAATGGATTTGGTATTTCTATTTTGGTCATTAGGCTCAGGCATAGTTTTAGGTGCAGGTTTGATTCCATTAGCTGTTATGGGTTCAATAATCATGGGATTGATTCTAATATTCTTTTCAAACAAAACAATATCTGAAACACCATATATACTGATGGTAAATTGTAATAATGAGAATTCAGAAGATATTGCAACTGACAAAATTAAAAAAGTATTTTCTAAATATCAAATAAAATCAAAAAGTGTTACACCAGAAAAAGGTATAGAATTGGTATTTGAAGTAAGAATGAAAGACGGAGAAACAAGTCTTATAAATGACTTAAGCCAAGTCGATGGAGTTACTAATGCAGTTCTTGTAAGTTATAATGGTGACTATGTAGCATAGAGAGGAGTAATCTTTTATGAAAGATAAAAAATTTACCCTTCTTATCTCAATTATGGTTATATTTTTATGTGCAGTAGTTGGAGTTTACAGTACATATGGTAATAAAAATGTTGATTTATATAGCAATGTATATATTGAAAAATATTTTGACAGAGACAAGGTTATGGAAGTTAATATAGAAATAGATGAAAGTGACTTGGAAGATATGAATGAAAATGCTATAAAAGAAGAATTTAAAGTTGCAAAAGTAACTGTAAATGGAGACACATATGGAAACGTTGGTATAAGAACTAAAGGAAATTCAAGTCTTACATCTGTAGCAAATAGTGATAGTGATAGATATAGCTATAAGATTAATTTCGATAAATATAATACTAGTCAAAGTATGGAAGGTCTTACTCAATTAAACCTTAATAACTGTTATTCTGACCCATCTTATATGAGAGAATTTTTAACTTATAGTGTCTGTGAGGAGATGGGATTAGCTACTCCAGAATTTGCATATGCTAAAGTTTCTATAAATGGTGAATATCATGGATTATATTTGGCAGTAGAAGGGTTAAAAGAATCTTATCTTGAAAATAATTTTGGAGATGTAACTGGAGACTTATACAAATCAGATGAAGGAGCCTCATTACAATATGAGGGTGATGACCCAGATAGTTACTCAAATCTAATCGTTGAAAGTGACAAGAAAACTGCTGATTGGTCTAAAGTTACAAAACTACTAAAATCTTTAGATACAGGTGAGGATGTTGAAAAATATCTTGATGTAGATTCTGTCCTCAAAAATATAGCAATAAGTACAGCTTTATTAAATCTTGATAGTTATCAAGGTAGTTTCGCTCATAATTACTATTTATATGAACAAGATGGAGTGTTTTCTATGTTGCCATGGGACTTTAATATGTCATTTGGTGGATTTAGTGGTTTTGGTGGAGGTAGTCAATCTATAGCTATTGATGAACCTACAACAGGTAATTTGGAAGAGAGACCTTTAATATCTGCATTATTAAAAAATGATACATATAAAGCTAAGTATCATGAATATCTAGAAGAAATAGTAACCAAGTACTTGGATTCAGATTATCTGGAAAATATGACAACAAAATTACATGACTTGATAGCATCATATGTAAAAGAAGACCCAACAGCATTTTATACTTATGAAGAATTTGAAAAAAATATAACATCTTCAATTGAAGACTCTAGTGATAATAAGGGATTTGGTGATAAAGAATCTAATAATAAAGATTCTAACAATAAAAATAAGAATTTTGAAAACAAAAGTAATGAAAAAGAAGTTAATGCTGAATTAACATTAAGCAAAGCCAAAACTAATACGGATAATGATACTCAAAATAACACTACAGATAATAGTGAAAATGAGAATAATACAAATACCAATAAAAGTGGTGATGATACTAATGAAAAGTCAGGAGGGCCTATGGGTAAAGGTGGAAAGTCAATACCAGGAGTTTTAGAAGTTGCAGAAAATATGAGTAAAACTATAAAAGCTCAATTAAGTGGAGAATCTTCTTCAACTAAGGAAACTTCTGATGATAATAGTTCAAGTGAAAGTAAAGACACAGAAAATTCTGATGATAAGATGAGTGGCATGCCAGAGCCACCTGAAGGCATGGATGGTAAAACACCACCAGGAATGGGAAATATGGATAAGGGTGATATGAATGGTAAAAATGGAGATATGAATATAGATAGAAGTCAAGGTAATCCAAAGGAAGCTGGGGGTTTTGGTAATAAAGGAGGCGACTCTATGAATAAAACAACAACATACTCTAAATTAATTTTAGGTGGAGTTTCAATGATAATCATGTCAGTTATGCTAGTAGGTGTATCAAAGATAAACCGAAGAAGATTTATAAAGTCAAAATAGATTTAGATACAAATAATATTGATACTGTTAAGTAAATATCTACTTAACAGTATTTTTTTTATTTTAATATCTTTGTTTTTAATAAAAAGTATTTTCTTATTAGTGTTAGATTAATAATCGTTGTAATTTCGTACATTTATAATTTTACAATGATATAGTAAAATTTAATTCTATTAAAAAAGTACATAGAAAAAAACGATTAGACAAAGTATGAAAAGTATAATACGATTATTTTGGGGTAAATGGAAAATAAATTTATATTTTGTAGAAATATCCATAAAAATGAATGTTTTAAATTTAACTTATATTAAAGTAAAGAGTGATGTGTAAGTTTAAAAATTATAAAACTAAATTATAGTATATAAATAAAGTTTAAATTCATGTAAATAAAAATATCATCAAGTAATGTACAAATATTTAGAAGAATAGTTATGCCACAGGCTATAAGAGTAGCTATACCTGCATTATCTAATCACTTTGTAGATTTAATTAAGGGTTCATCACTAGCTTTTACTATAGGGGTAATAGAAATAATGGCAACAGCAAATTATAATGGCGGTAGTAAATATAAATATCTAGAAGCTTTCTTAGTAGCAGGATTTGTGTATTGGTTCATATTATTTGTATTTGGATTTATTCAAAAGAAAATAGAAGAAAAACTAAATGCTGCATACTAACAATAATATTACCATAATAAAATAAAAGCTATTTAAATATAATAAAATATGTTTAAATAGCTTTTATTATTTAATTATAAATAAAATTGAAAATATAGTGTTTAATTGTAGAAAACATAAATTATTTCTTCAAAAAAATAATCTGAAAATTTGTAACCAAATTGTAATAAAATGGTAGTTATTTAGCATAAAATGATGTATCATAGAGTTAGATTATAAAATTTATAAGATAGGATTTTTGCACGAAAACTGCTGACTTTTGGTATTTAAGGTGAGTAGTTAAATTATGTTTAGGAGGGGTAGATTTTGTTACAAAAAGTATTATGGAAATTTTCAAAGCTGGTTTTAGGTCTATTTATATGTTCAATTGGTATAGTATTGACGATAAATTGTAACCTAGGTTTATCTCCTTGGGATGTGTTTCATCAAGGTCTTTCAAATCATGTAGGAATAACTATAGGGACTGCCTCTATAATTGTAGGCTCTATAGTAGTTATAGCTGATGTTATTCTAGGCGAAAATGTAGGATGGGGAACTGTATTCAATATGTTATTAATTGGCTTTTTTATGGACTTACTTCTATATACTAACTTAATTCCAAAGACGGATAGTGTATTAATAGGAATAATTATGTTAATTTTAGGTTTGGGGCTTGTAGCTCTTGGAATGGTATTTTACATGGGAAGTGGTCTAGGAAGTGGACCCAGAGATGGTTTGATGGTTGCTCTTCAAAAGAAAACAGGAAAATCACTTAACTTAATAAGAGGAACTATAGAAGTTGGTGCATTAATAGTTGGATTTTTCTTAGGTGGAAAAGTTGGCATAGGAACTATAATAAGTGCATTTGGTCTAGGATATCTTACACAAATATTATTCAATTTGTTTAAATTAGATTGTAGTAAAATCAAACATAGATTTATAATAGATGATATAAAATTTATAAAATTGTATGTGAGCGGAGATAAAAAACCTGCTACTCAAAATATGGCTAAATAGCTCTATAAAGAATTAATTAGAAGTATATAGTAATTATAAATAAAAATTTTCTTGTAAATATATAAAATTTCAAATATTAAAAGATATGGATTGCTAAAAAACTATAAAATATAGATTTTTAGCAATTTTTTATTTACTTAACATATTCTAAGACTTTAAAAGCTTTTATATATGTTATATGAATTGATTTATTTATAATTAGAGATACTAAACTTTATATATATTAATATAAACACATTCAAATTGTGTATTTTTAAAGCCTTTAAAATACTTGTATTTATTCTAACTAAAAAAATAAAAAAATTAGCAAAAAAGTCTTGTATTATATCTAAATTTTATATATAATTACCTATGTTGTTTACAAATTTTAAACTCAATGTTTAGTAAACAAAATGTTTAGTAAAATAAAACAAAAATTAGGAGGTGCAACATGGATATAGGTGAAAAGATAAAAAGATTAAGAACAGAAAAACAACTGACCCAGGAAGAGTTAGCTAATAGATGTGAATTGTCAAAAGGATTTATTTCTCAACTAGAAAATAACTTAACATCACCATCCATAGCTACCCTTATAGATATACTTGAGATATTAGGTACAAATTTAAGGGAATTTTTTAATGAAATAGATGACGAAAGAATTAGTTTTACAAAAGAAGACATGTTTGAAACTGAAGATGAAGATTTAAAATATAAATTAAAGTGGTTAATTCCAAATTCACAAAAAAATGAAATGGAGCCAATAATAATAACATTGTATCCAGGTGGACAATATAAAGAAGAAAAGCCACATGAAGGTGAAGAATTTGGATATGTATTAGCAGGTTCAATATATGTTCATATAGGCGAAAAGAAAAATAAGGTAAAAAAAGGAGAAAGCTTTTACTTTAGACCAAGAGCAAATCACTATATATCAAACGAAGGTAAAACGACAGCAAAAGTGATTTGGGTAAGTACGCCACCATCATTTTAGAATAGAGGTGTTTAATAAGTGGTAGAAAATATAATAGAATTAAGAGATATATCTAAGCATTATGAGGAACTTACTGTTTTAGATAATTTCAATTTAGATATAAAGAAAAATGAGTTTTTAACTTTACTTGGACCAAGTGGATGTGGAAAAACTACTACATTAAAAATAATAGCAGGTTTTGAGTATGCTGATGATGGTAAAGTTTTATTTGAAAGTAAAGAGATAAATAATTTGCCACCATATGAAAGACAAGTAAATACAGTGTTTCAAAAATATGCTTTATTTCCACATATGGATGTATATGAAAATGTAGCTTTTGGACTAAAAATTAAAAAGACTCCAAAAGATGTAATAGATGCTAAAGTGAAAGAGGTTTTAAAACTTGTTGCACTAGAAGGCTTTGAAAGACGACAAGTTGACTCATTAAGTGGAGGACAACAACAGAGGATTGCAATAGCAAGAGCTTTAGTTAATGAACCAAAAGTATTGTTACTAGACGAGCCACTTGGAGCATTAGATTTAAAATTAAGACAAGAAATGCAAATAGAATTAAAAAGAATTCAAAAAAAATTAGGAATAACATTTGTGTTTGTAACTCATGATCAAGAAGAGGCTCTTACTATGTCAGATACTATTGTTGTAATGTATAAAGGTAAAATACAACAAATGGGAACACCTCAAGATATATACAATGAACCTAAAAATTCATTTGTAGCAAAGTTTATAGGTGAAAGTAATATATTTGATGGAATTATGATGGAAGATTATAAAGTAAATTTCTGTAATAGAGAGTTTGAGTGCGTAGATAAAGGATTTGAAAAAAATGAAAATATAGAAGTAGTAATAAGACCAGAAGATATAAAAATGGTAAAGCCAGAAGAAGGAATGTTAAAGGGGAAAGTTACATCTACAGTATTTAAAGGAGTGCACTATGAAATAGAATTAAATGAAAATGGAAGATTGTGGATACTTCATAATACTAAAAATGCTGAAGTTGGAGTAGAACTAGGCATGGACATATATCCAGAAGACATCCATATAATGAGAAAAGAGAGTAACTAATATGAAGAAGAAATCTTTTTTAGCATATCCATATGTAGTTTGGAGTGCGATATTTGTAATAATTCCTTTAATACTAGTAGTATTTTTCAGTTTTACAAAAGACTCAAGTACAGGTTATGCATTTACACTTGAGAATTATAAAGAAGTAATAGACCCTATATATATTAAAGTATTTGCTCGTTCTATTCTTTTAGCAGGAGTAGCTACATTGATATGTCTTGTAGTTGGTTATCCAGTGGCATATATAATTTCAAAAGCTCATGTAAGTAGAAGAGGTTCATTAATACTGTTGTTTATTCTTCCTATGTGGATGAATTTTCTTTTAAGAACATATGCATGGGTAGCTATATTAGGAAAAAATGGACTTTTAAATACATTTTTAGGATGGTTTGGAATACAGCCATTAGCAATTTTGTATACTAATGTTGCTATACTTTTAGGTATGGTATATAACTTTTTACCATTTATGGTTCTTCCAATATATACAGCACTTTCAAAGATGGATAATGATTTAATAAATGCTGCTCATGATTTAGGTGCAAATAACATGACAGTATTTAGAAAAATTATATTTCCTTTGAGTTTGCCTGGAGTAATGTCTGGAATAACTATGGTATTTATGCCAGCAGTTACTACTTTTGCAATATCAAGACTGCTAGGTGGAGGTAAAATAATGTTAGTTGGAGATTTAATTGAACAACAATTCACAGTTGTTGGAGATTGGAACTTTGGCTCAGCTATATCGATATTTATGATGATAGTAATATTAATATCCATGTCGATAATGTCAAAATTTGGAGATGAATCTGACAAAGAAGGTGGTGGGTTACTATTTTAAAATTAAAGAAAATAACTTCTAATATATATTTAGCATTAGTATTCTTATTTTTGTATGCACCCATATTTGCATTGGTACTATTTTCTTTTAATGATTCAAAATCAATGGCAAGATGGAATGGATTTACGTGGAAATGGTATGGTCAATTACTTCAAAATGAAAGTATAATGAGTGCTTTATATTACACTGTTGTTATAGCTATATTAGCATCTGTAATATCAACAATAGTAGGAACTATAAGTGCTATAGGGATACATAAGATGAGAGGGAAGAGTAAAAAATTAATACTGAATGTAAACTACCTTCCTATTTTAAATACAGAAATAGTTACAGCAGTAGCCCTTATGAGTCTATTTGTATTTGTAAAAATGGAATTTGGTTTTACAACAATGTTATTAGCACATATAATGTTTTGTTTGCCATATGTTATACTTTCAGTTTTACCAAAAATGAAGCAATTACCTGATAATATAGAAGATGCAGCTATGGACTTAGGAGCAACACCTATGTATGCTCTTAGAAAAGTAATTTTACCACAAATAAAACCAGGTATAGTTTCTGGATTTTTGATTGCATTTACTATGTCAATAGATGACTTTATAATAAGTTTCTTTAATGCTGGAAATGGTGTAAGTAATCTTTCTATAGAAATCTATGGAATGGCTCGAAGAGGTATAAAGCCTGAAATAAATGCATTATCAACGATAATGTTTGCGGTGGTTTTAGGATTACTTCTATTGGCTAATAAAAAAGAATCTATAGTAAGGGGGACTAAATAATGATTAAGTTTAAGAAAATAATATCCCTTATAACTGTAGGTATGATTACAGCAACTTTATTTACAGGATGTAATAAATCAACAGATTCTACAAAGGTTCTAAATGTATATAATGTTGGTGATTATATAGATGAATCTCTTATAGATAAGTTTGAAAAAGAAACAGGAATAGAAGTTCAGTATTCAACTTATGATACTAATGAAATGATGTATCAAAAGGTTAAGAGTGGTAGCACTCATTATGATTTAGTTTTTCCATCAGATTATATGGTGGAAAAAATGAAAAATGAAGGTCTTTTGGAAAAAATAGATTTTAAAAATATACCTAATATGAAGTATTTAGATAAGAGTTTTTTAAATCCTGTATATGATGACACTAATGAATATAGTGTTGCATATATGTGGGGTACTCTTGGAATCTTATATAATAAAAAAGAAGTTAAAGAGCCTATAGATAGTTGGAATATACTTTGGAATCCAAAATATAAAGGAAACATGATGATGTTTGACTCTGTTAGAGATACTATAGGGATAACCCTTAAAAAATTAGGATATAGTATGAATAGTGTAAATCCAAAAGAAATAAATGAAGCAAAAAATCTTTTAATAAAGCAAAAGGATTTGGTCTTAGCATATGTAAACGACGAAGGAAAAGATAGATTATTAGGTGGAGAAGTTGCAATGGGGATGTTGTATTCTGGAGATGCAGTTACATTGATGGATCAAAATCCTGACCTTGATTATGCTATACCTAAAGAAGGTACAAACAAGTGGGTGGATGCTATGTGTGTACCTACAACAGCACAAAATAAAAAAGAAGCTGAGTTATTTATAAACTTCTTGCTAGACCCAGAAAATGCAAAAGTAAATGCTGAGTATATTGGATATTCAACACCTAATACAGGAGCACTAAAGTTATTGGACCCAGAAATAACTAGCAATCCTGTTGCATATCCATCTAAGGATGTACTTGCTAAATGTGAAACTTTTGAAGATATTGGTGAAAACATCAAGTTATACGATAAGGCTTGGATAGAGTTAAAATCAAAATAGAGTATTATTTATTTAATAATATTTACTTAATAAAACTGTTCTTATTTAGAAATTATTTTCTAATTATTGAACAGTTTTATTTTTTTGCTTATACATAAATATGTGTATGTTATAGATATATATAATTTATTTACTATAAATACATACATGATAATTATTTTAAAGATAAGCAAATAGATAGCATTAATCTTAAATATTTGTTTGTTTTTTTATTATTTATTTATATATATATAATTTAATTTATTTTTATTAAGTTAAAAAATTATTTACATATTGATTTTAATAATAATTAGAAAAAATGGGCAACTTAATAAAATAATTGGAGGTGTAAATTTATAAAAAATGAATGGGACAAATAAAAAGATAGATTTATTAATGTTAAGTTTGTTTGTTTTTATATTTTTAATTGTTGGGATAGTAATACTATCTATTAGAACAGAAAATAAACTGAATGTATTTATAATGTTATCAGTTATTTTTTTTATAATAATGTTAACTTATTTATCAAACTCAGTAGTTGGTTTAATAACAAGTTCAATAACTATATTTATATATACATCCTATATTTTATATAACAATATTACTCACAATATAGATGTTGAGTTTATATCATATATATGGATAATAGCAATACCAATATCTTCAATTATAATGGGGAACATAAATAAAAACATAAATGAATTACAACTTACAAATATAAAATTAACTGAACAATATAAGGAACTAGTAACTATAGATAATGAAACTGGGCTTAGAAACTTAAAAATTTTTTATAATGATGTAGATATGGAAATAAGTAAGTCAGTCAGATATACTACTACTTTTTCTCTTATGATAGTAAAATTACCATATTATGAAAACCTACAGACTATATTTGGTGAAAGTAAAACTAACAAAATAGTAAAATATATTAGTTCAAATATTGTGGAATGTACAAGAAATGAAGATATAATATACAGTTTACAAAAAGATATGATAGGAATACTGATGCCAAACACAGCATTAGAAGGCTCAAAAGTTGTTAGAGATAGAATAAAGAAGAGGATAAAAGAGTTAAACTTAGATTTAAATAATAAAGGAAGATATGTAAATATAGATGTGAAAATTGCAATTTTAGAGTATAAAGATACTTTTGGAGACAGTATAAATTTTAAGAATATGGTTGAAGAGGAATTGCAGTATGATGTTTAAAACTTACAATAAAAATTTATCTAAAGTGTTAATTGTGTTTTTAATAGTATTGATAATGTCAAATTTTAATATATGCTCATATGCGGTAGAGACTTATTCTAATACAAATAAGGTATTGGTTATTTATGATTCTAAGAAAGAAACATCTTACAATCGAGATATCTTGAAAATTGTGAGGACTCTATTAGGTAGATTTAGCTCAAATATAGAGTTATTAAAATTAAGCAACTATGATAATGAGATAAATGAAACTTATTATAGTCATATATTTATTATAGGAATAAATGAAAATTCATATAGTAATGATGAAAAAACTAACACCTTAATTAATTCATTAGATTCCTATAAAGGAGTCATCTGCTGGTTAGGGCATGGTATAGAAAATCTGTTGGAATATAAGAAATATAACTTAGAATATGTAAAAAAAACAAATAATATAAACAGTGTAACCTATAAAGGTAAAGAGTATAACTTGGAGGAACACTATTTATTTAATATTGTAAAATCAACAGATAAAAACAATAAAATTATAGGAACTATTAGTGATACAGTAAATGAATATCCGTATATTGTAAATGATAAAAATCTTTTCTATGTGTCAAAGTTGGATTTAGATGGTGTTTTATTTTATATATTTTGTGATTCACTAAATGATGTGTTTAATGTTAAAACTTTCAATAAAGGTCGTATATTCGTAAGAATAGAAGATGTACATGCATTTAGAGAACCAAAAGAATTAATAAAAATAGCTGATTATTTAAGCAATAAGAATATACCATTTACAATTGCTTTGATACCAGCTTATGTAAATCCTAAAAATCATAAGATAACGACTTTATCAGAAAGCCCTGAGATTGTTAAAGCAGTAAAATATATGCAAGATAAGGGTGGTACAGTTATATTACATGGATACACACATAAATATAAAAATGAAGAAGTTTCTGGAGAAGGATATGAATTTTGGGATGGGGAAAAAGATGAGCCATTAAAAGAAAATATGACAATTTTTGTGAAAGATAGGGTTTTAAAAGGGCTTAGAATATGTATAGAAAATGGAATTTATCCTCTTGCATTTGAAGCTCCTCATTATGCAATAGAATCTGAAGGATATAAAGAATTAAAAAAATATTTTTCTACTTATGTAGGGCAACATCAAAATAATGATAAAAAATTTAGCACAAATACGTATCCATATGTAATTAGAGATACAGAAGAATTTAACATATTCATTCCTGAAAATTTGGGATATATAGACCCAGAAGATAAACTTACTTTTCAAAACATAAAAGAAAATTTAGATACATTATCTATTGTCAGAGGTTTTAGTGGTGGTTTTTTCTTTCATTCGTATTTAGATATAAAATATTTGAAAGATACAATAGAGTACCTAGAAAAACAAAATATAGAGTTTTTGGATTTAAGAGATTTTGATAATTGGGTAAAGGTTGATGAGATACAAATAAGAAATAATGGTAATGAAATTAAAGTCAACTATGATAGAAATTTAGAAAAAAATAAAGAAGATGAAACTAGGTTTAAATCTATATCTAAAATCAGCAAAATTTTAATATCAATAGTATCTATAAGTGTTTTAGTTTTTGTAATTATATTTATATATTTTAAAAAAATAGATAAAAAGAAATTTTTAAAATAAAAAAGTTTATATGAAGTGCTAATATTTAAAAAGATTTTAGGTGAATTTTATGAGAGGATTAAATGTATCAGAGTATCTATTTATATTTAGTTTATTTAGTATATGGTCTTTACTACTTATAAATATAGTTTTAGCTATGGGGGGATATCTATTTTATTTTAAGAACTTTGATAAAAAAATAAAAAAAATTGATAGATATCCAGTGGTATCAATACTTGTTCCTGCTCATAATGAAGCAAAGGTGATAGGTAGGACTGTGGAATCTTTATTACTACTTAATTATCCTAAAGATAAAATGGAACTTATTGTGATAAATGACAACTCTTCTGATAATAGTAGAGAAATTTTAGAAAGCATAAAGAGTAAATACAAAAACTATAATTTTACTATTATAAATACAGATAGCATGACTGGAGGTAAGGGAAAATCAAATGCATTAAATATTGGATATAAAATTTCAAAAGGAGAGTTTATAGCAGTATATGATGCAGATAACACCCCAGATAGAGATGCACTTAGGTATTTAATACAAACAATAGTTCTAGATGATGAATTAGGTGCTGTTATTGGAAAGTTTAGAACTAGAAATAAAAGTAAAAATCTATTGACGAAATTTATAAATATTGAAACCTTAAGCTTTCAATGGATGTCTCAAGCTGGTAGATGGCAATTATTTAATTTATGTACAATACCAGGAACTAACTTTATATTGAGAAAAAGTATTATAGAAGAAATTGGGGGATGGGATAGCAAAGCAATTGCAGAAGATACAGAAATTAGCTTTAGAATATATAAGTTAGGATATAAAATAAAGCTTGTGCCACAGTCGATAACATGGGAACAGGAACCAGAAACTATTAAAGTTTGGATAAAGCAAAGGACCAGATGGGCAAAAGGGAATATATACGTTTTAATGAAATATATAAAAAATATATTTAAACAAGGTAAAAATAAAATTGTATTTGATATAGCCTACTTTTTTTCTGTATATTTTCTATTTTTAACATCTGTTATTATCTCAGATATTTTATTTGTTTTAAGTGTATTTAAATTAATAGAGATTTCTATTCCAATCAACTTTATTATAATATGGATACTATCATACATTTTATTTATCATAGAAGTGAGTATAAGCTTAACTATAGAAAAAGGTGAGGCTACAATTGAGAATATATTTATAGTAGCACTTATGTATTTTACATATTCTCAACTATGGCTATTTGTTGCTATAAAAGGAATGGTAGAGTATTTAAAAGATATAATTTTTAAAAGAGAAGTTAAATGGTATAAAACGGAAAGATTTTAATTCATGTACAGGAGGTATTAACATGAAAAAATTTGTTGTATTAATTGTATCTTTAGTATTGTTTTTTTCAAATATCGCATTTGTAGATGAAGTAAAAGCTGATGAAACCAAAGTCAAAAATTATAAGTTTGAAAGAGATGTAACTATTGATGGAGTTATAGGTAGCAATAGTACTTTTTTTGAAGTAAACAAAAATTGGGATGTTGAGGAAGTGTTATTTAATCTTAATTTTAGTAAGAGTCAAATATTAAATGGAGATGTTTCAAGTTTAACTATCTTAATAAATAATGTACCAATAAAATCGATTAAACTAAATGCCAAAAAAGATTATAAAGATACATTAAAAGTATCAATACCTAAAGATTATATAATACAAGGATATAATGAAATAAAAGTAAAAGCATATAAAACAATATCTGACAAAATATGTCAGGATGATTCTAACACTGGAAACTGGATGGTTATTCATAAGGAATCTTATACATCAATTAGATATAAGCAGAAAAAATTGGGCAATTCAATAAATGAGTATCCATATCCATATATAGAAATTGAAGAAAATTTTAAGCTAGATACAACTTTAGTAGTTCCAGATAATATGAGTAGAGGTGAATCTACAGCTGTGTTTAATTTAGCATCAGAATTTGGAAAAATAACACAGAACGATAAGTTACAGTTTGACGTTAAATTATATTCAGAAATGAAGAACTGGTCAGATGATAACATTATATACATTGGTAAACCCGAAAATACAGCAGAAGAAATTTTGAATATTCTAAGTGCAAAGGAACAAACTTTATTATCTTCAAATTGTATAATTAAACAGATAAATTCTCCATATAACAATAATAAGAAGATGCTGGTGGTAATAGGTAGTAATGAAGAAGATTTAATAAAAGCATCTAAAGTATTGATAGATAATAGACTTTCTAATCAAATTCTATCATCATCAATACTTGTAAATAAAGATACTAATATAAAGATTGATGGTGAACAAGAATTAAATTTAGGACATATGACCTTAGAAGAACTAGGATATGCAGATATTTTATTGGAAGGTGCATTTAGTCAACAAGCTTTATTTGATGTTAGAATACCAAAAGGTAGAAAGTTAAATAATGGTTCAAAGATTGTTTTAAATTTAAGATATTCTGATAATTTGGATTTTGACAAGTCATTAGTTACAGTATATATAAATGATGTTGTTGTAGGAAGTAAAAAATTAGATAGAGCATATTCAGACAATGACAAGCTAGAATTAAAAATACCTAAAGATATAGATAATAAAAACTACTATCAAGTTAAGTTGGTGTTTAATTTAAATATAAAAAATTTAAATTGTGTTACAAGAGAAAGTAATAATCCTTGGGCATACGTATCAAATAGTTCTTATTTGGAATTATCGACAAAAGAAAATCAGTCACTGAATTTTGAAAGTTATCCATATCCATTTGTTAAAAATGATAGGTTTAATGATTTAACTGTAATAATGCCAGATTATTCTGGGTCTCAAGCAATGACATGGATGTCCAGACTAGGTGTTAATTTAGGTGCAAATATTAGTTCACATGAAGGAAACATAAATGTAATTAGAGGAAAAGAGTTTATCAATAAATATAAAGATGCGAATATTATAGTTTTTGGAGTACCACTTAACAACTCTGTTATAAAGATGATAAATAGCAACTTAAATGTAAAGTTCAATAAAAACTATTCTAACTTTTTATCAAATGATAAGATAAGCTTTATTGACGATTATGGTAAAAACATTTCATCAATACAATTGATAAAATCACCTTACAATAATCAAAGAAATATTATGGTAATCAGCTCAATAGATGAAAAAAATTTATATTTAGGAATGGATTATTTATTAAATAAAAGTCAAGGCAATGATTTAAAAGGAGATACACTAACAATTGATGAATATGGAGAAGTAAAAGATTTAAATTACAATACAAAAATAAATAAAGAAATAAAAGATTCAAGTAGAGAATTGAATATAAGTAAAACAGCTAAAGTTTTTTTTGTTGTTTCTTTTATTGTTATAACTGTAGCTATAATTCTATCAATATTATTTATCAAGAAATATAAAAGAAGATAATACAGTAAACTTATTATTTTAAAATGAGGTATATGATTTGAATAAAAATATAAACAAATTTAAATTTAAGAAAAATATTTTAATCTTAGGAATTATTTTAACTTTTGTATTTATAATTTATTTTGTAAATATTGAATTAAAAAATAGAAGTTTAGTAGATAGCCAGTATGAGGGCAAGATTAAATCAGCCAATTTATCTATAGATTATGAAATAAATCAAGTTATGAAGGATATAGATAAGCTAGGATTGAATACAATAAATGTACCTATAGTTATAACTGTAGATGATATTAATTCTGATATCATGTCAATAGATACTAATAGCAAAAAAAAGGCAATCAAACTAATAAAAAAATTAAACAAGCAGGGTATTTCCACAATATTGGAAGCATATCCATGGATAAAAAATGGAGAGTTGTATGAGACAGATTGGAATCCTATGAATAAAAAAAGATTTTTTTATAACTGGCAAAATACTGTATTAAATGAACTTATAGAAGATGTAGCAAATCCATTGGATGTAAAGGTTTTAAATGTAGGCTCTAATTTTGTATACCTAGAAGAATATCAACAAAATTGGGGTGAAATAATAGATTTTGTACAATCAAAATTTGATGGTCTTGTAACATATAGAACTAATTGGTGGTATACAAGAAAAGGTGATTTAAATAGTAAATTATCTTATGAACAAAAACTAAATAATAATTTTTTTGATAAGTTAGACTTTATATCCATAGCAGCGTATTTTGAGTTAAGTGATAAATCTGTCAATACAGTTGATGAATTGGTTTCTGCTTTACATTCATCTACTGTGAATAATAGAGGACAAAATATAAAAGAAGAACTATATAATCTTTATAAGGTTCATCGTAAACCGATATTTTTTGGAGAATTAGGCTTTTCAAATAGAGAAAATGCAAGTTCTCAACCATGGAATCATGTTCCTTCAGAAATTATAAATGATGAAGAACAAGCGAGATGCTTTGAAGCATATAGGAGAGTTTTTGAAAAAGAGGATTGGATAAATGGTTTTTCTGTGTTTTGTGTAGGTAAAATTGATGAAGAAAAAAACTTTTATCCATCAAAAGAGAGTATAAAGATTATTAAATCTTGGTATAAATAAATTTGTTATATAAATAGACAATTATAGTATATAAATAGTTGATTAGGAGAGATATAAATGGATGACATCAAGGTTATGACTGTATTTGGAACTAGACCTGAAGCTATCAAAGTAGCTCCTTTAATTAAGGAACTTGAAAAAAGAGAGCATATAAAAAGTATTGTGTGTGTGACAGCACAACATAGAGAAATGCTTGACCAGGTTATAGAAACTTTCAATATAAATGTAGACTATGATTTAGACATAATGAAAAAAGGGCAAAGTTTAAATGATATAACATGTAAAGTTTTAAATGAACTTCCCATGATTATAGATAAAGAAAAGCCAGACGTAATCTTAGTACATGGAGATACAACGACAACTCTAGCTACTAGTTTAACTGCATTTTATAGTAAAGTTCTAGTAGGTCATATAGAAGCAGGACTTAGAACTTATGATAAATATTCTCCATTTCCAGAAGAACTAAATAGACAACTTACAGGAATTATTGCTGATATACACTTTGCTCCTACTAATTTGGCAAAACAAAACCTAATTTCAGAAGGAAAGTCTGAAGACAATATATTTGTAACAGGCAATACTGCAATTGATGCATTAAAGATGACAATAAGAGAAAATTATACTCACCCTATAATGGATAAGCTTGGTGATGACAGAATGATTTTATTGACTTCTCATAGGAGGGAAAACTTAGGAGAACCTATGAGAAATATATTTAGAGCTGTAAAGCGAATAGTAGATGAATTTGAAGATGTACAGGTAGTATATCCTATACATTTAAATCCTGAAATACGTAGTATAGCCAGTGAAGTATTTGGGAAAAACACTAAAAAAATTCACATTATAGAGCCTTTGGAGGTAGTTGATTTTCACAATTTTTTAAACAAATCATATATGATAATGACTGATAGTGGTGGAATACAAGAAGAGGCTCCATCGCTAGGGAAACCAGTACTTGTGTTAAGAAAAAAGACAGAAAGAATAGAAGGTATTGAAGCAAAAACACTTAAATTAATAGGTACAAATGAAGAAAATATATATAATTCTGTAAAACAATTATTAACAAATAGAAATAATTATATTCAAATGAGTAAAGCTTCAAATCCATATGGGGATGGAAATGCAAGCAAGTATATAGTGGATATAATAGTAAAAAAATTTAATTGAAGATACTTAAATTAGCTTTTGTTAGCTTAATTTAAATTTTATATAAGACAGAATTAAAATATAACGACTTAATATAAAAATTATGATAAGATAAGGAATACAATTAGCAAGGGGGAATAATATGGCTAGAAAATGTATAAAAAATTTAGGCAAAAATAAAGCTGTAAGAAGGTTAAAGCTTGTATTTAAGAAGGTATTTATTACTGTGTTTATAATAGCAAGTATAATAGCTGTTTTTAATATAACAAAATATTTTGAAGACTTATATAAGGTAAGAGATATAAAAACTACTAAAATTGAATACTATATGGATGTAGCTGATGAAGCAGGGGGCGGAAAAGTTCAATTAAGCTGGAAGGAGTTACTTGCTATAGATATGGTAATTTATGATGAAGATTTAAGTAATATAAAAAAGAAAGATACATTAAATGTTGGTGAAAAATTTATAGTAGAAGACAAAAATGATAAAGGAGAAAAAGTATACAAGGTAAAAAAGTTTAAGAAAGTATTGAATGAATTGAAATTTGACGCTTCTCAAAAAAGTAGAGCAAAAAAATACATGAAGGATTTAGAATACACATATCTTGGAAATAAGGAACTAAAAGATAGTGATGAAAAAATTAAGTTTATAAAGAAATTAGAAGACTCAGCTATAAGAGAGTATATCGATTATGGTATATTACCATCTATAACAATTGGACAAGCAATATTAGAATCTGGGTGGGGCAATTCTAAACTTACAAAGCAAAGTAATAATTTATTTGGTATAAAGGCAGATAAAGCGTGGAAGGGAAAAAGTGTAGCAATTTCAACTTCTGAACATTATAATGAAAAAATTGTAGCAAGTTTTAGGTCATATGGTTCATTAGAGGACTCTGTAAAAGACCATGGTTTATTTTTAGTAAATAATAAAAGGTATAGAAAAAATGGATTGTTTGAAGCAAAAGACTATATTAGTCAGGCACAAGCATTAGAAGATGCTGGATATAGTACAGCTGAAGATAAAAGTGGGAATCGTATATATGCAGAACTACTAATAGAGGTTATTAGAAGCTATAACTTACAATTAATAGATAATAAAGTGGAAACAAAATAAGGATTAATTCTACATGAAAGTGTAACAAGATAAATTTGTTTTATACAAAAGAATAGAAAAAATGTAAAAAAACATAAAAAAATGTATTGACTTGTTATTTGAAAGGTGATATTATTATTACTGTACTCGAAAGAGAACAAAATGAACTTTGAAAATTAAACAGTAGGTTAATTTATAAAACAAGAAACAAACCATAAAGCCAGATATTTAGATAACAATAGTATCTGAGCCTGATAAACTTTTATTTGAGAGTTTGATCCTGGCT